>NZ_CANG01000038.1:0-251504 GCF_000309315.1 Sedimentibacter sp. B4 | reverse complement strand
GTACAAAGCTGGGACTTGAAAGAGGATTGCGTCTGGCTGAACTTCTTGGAAATCCACAGGACAGTTATAAAATTATACACGTTGCAGGCACCAATGGAAAGGGTTCAACCTGCAACATGATACATGATGTTCTTGTTGCATCAGGTTACAAAACCGGCTTATTTATAAGCCCTCATCTTGAAGACTTTACAGAACGCATTCAAATAAATAAAGTCCCTATTGACAAAGAATCACTTGTAAGAATAACGCAGGTTGTAAAAGAAAAAATTGATATAATGCACGAGGAAGGATTCGGAGAATTTACAGAATTTGAAGTTGTTACTGCAATAGGGTTTAAATATTTTCAGGAGCAGAACATAGATGTCTTGGTGCTCGAAGTAGGAATGGGCGGAAGACATGATGCAAGCAATGTTATAAAAGACAGCGTTGTTTCAGTAATTACATCTATAAGCCTTGATCATACAGAATTTCTGGGAAATACTCTCGGGGAAATTGCATGGGAAAAGGCAGGAATTATTAAGGAAAATTCAAATGTTGTCATATATCCTCAGCAGGATGAAATAGTGGATGTAATAGTTGAAGAAGCTAGAAAGAAAAATTCGAAAACCTATTTGGCTGACCCGGAAAACATAAGGATCATTAAAAGTGATTTAACAGGACAAGTTTTTGAATATATGAAAAAAGATGTGTTCAATATAGATGAACTGAAAATAAATTTTCTTGGAGAACACCAGGTTTTTAATGCAGCAACAGTGCTTTTGGCTTTAGAGGTAATAAAAAATGCAGGGTTCAACATAACTGAACAAAGCATTGTATCCGGACTTGAAGGAAGCAAATACCCAGGAAGGTTCGAAGTAGTATGCGAAAGTCCTGTGGTTATTCTGGACGGAGCACATAACATTAATGGCATAGAATATTTTTCAAGGACTGTGTCACATAATTTTAAAGATAAAAAAATTACGTTGTTTTATGGAATGCTGAAAGATAAAAACCCTGAATCGGTTTTAAGCTACTTGTTTCCCATAAGCAAGAAAATTTACACAATTACTCCAAACAGCCACAGGGCAATGAGTTCTAATGAAATGGCTGAGTTGATTAAAAAGCACACAGATGTGGATACCGTGCCTTTACATAATGCTGAGGATATAATAGATATTATTGACAATATGGGCGAGGACGAAGTGGCAGCATTTGTAGGATCATTGTACATGATTGGTGAAGTGAGGACAATCATAAAAAACTATCAGAAAAAACTTAATTTTGGAAAATAGAGGGATGTAAATGAGCGTATTGATGAGCATCAGATCTGAACTCACGCATATAGTGGAAGCTCTAAAGGCGGTTACAAATGTTGACATAATTATAGTTGATGAGAAGCTTGACCGAATTGTTTCAACTGTGGGAAAAAAGTTGGCTTCAGGCGACAAGGCACCGCTTTTTTCAGCATTTCACAATTGCCTCATAACCGGTGAACAGTATTTTATAGAGGATCCCAAGGATGACAAGATCTGCCGCAACTGTGCTTCTAAGGAAATTTGCAGAGAGCTTGTTGAATTTTGCATACCTGTGAGATTTAACAACGAGATTATAGGTGTTCTTGGTATGTGTGCTTATGATGAGCTGGCTAAGAAAAATCTCCTTACAAACAAGGAGAGCTACATGAATTTTGAAAGCCAGTTAAGCAGGATCATATCCACAATACTCAGCGAAAAAAATATAACACGCAAGCTTGAGTATAGATCCTCTGAGCTTATTACGCTCATAAATTCCATAAATGAAGGAATAATCATCATAAACAACAACAAGGAAATAATCACAATCAACAATTACATCAAGGAAAAATTGAATGTAAAAACAAACACCATGCCTGACATCACTGAGCTTTTGACTGAAAAGGCATATAAAAAACTTTCTTCCATGCATTTTAATGATCAGGTGGGGCCTGTGACTCTTGAGGGAATGGAATTTGTAATAAATGCAAATCCCATTGTGATTAAGGGTGAACAGGAAGGAATAGTCTTTGTGCTTTCAGACTTTGATAAAATGAAGGAATCTGTTCTTGAAGAAAACAGGAAAAAGGACCTTATAACATTTGAAGAAATTGTAGGTGAAAGTGAAGCCATACTTCAGGCCAGAAGGGAAGCCATTCAGGTTGCGCAGATGGATGCAGCGGTGCTAATTATGGGTGAGACAGGTACGGGCAAGGAAGTGTTTGCAAGAGCCATTCATTCAGCCAGCAGGAGAAAAAATGACGTGTTCATGGCTGTGAACTGCGGAGCCATTCCTGAAAATTTAATTGAAAGTGAGCTTTTCGGATATGAAAAGGGATCCTTTACCGGAGCAAACAGTTCAGGAAAGGCAGGAAAATTTGAAATATGCAAGGATGGTACCCTTTTCTTGGATGAAATAGGTGACCTTCCTTTCCTCATGCAGGTCAAATTAAACCGTGCACTTGAGGAAAAGGAAATTATAAGGGTTGGCGGAAATTCTCCCATTAAAGTAAATCCCAGAATAATATCAGCAACCCACAGAAATTTATACGATCTTGCAGAGAAAAATCTGTTCAGAGAGGATCTTTATTACAGGTTAAATGTTGTACCCATACATCTTCCTGCCTTAAGGGACAGGGGTTACGATGTAATAATTCTTGCAAGGTTTTTCCTGAACCGTTTTTCTAAAGCATACAGCAAGGACCTTGCAGGATTTACTCCCGAAGCAGAGAAAATTCTCATGAAACACAATTTCCCAGGCAATATTAGGGAACTGAGAAATTTAATAGAATATGCTGTAATTTTCGAGGAAGACAGCATTATTGGGGCACATAATATTAGAAAGAAAATCGGGAAAGAAAAGGAAACTGAAAATTTAAAGCTGTCTGACCTTACAAAATCTTATGAAAAATCAATCATAACAAACAGAATCAGAAGTCTGGGTGATTCAGTGGACTCAAAAAAAGAAGCAGCCCGCCAGCTTGGAATAAGCATAGCAACTTTGTACAGAAAACTTGAAAGCTGAATTTTATAAACTGTCATTGACTTTTCGGCCTATTCAAATTAATTTTGACTTTATATAGTTTTTAGGGTAAAATAATATATTAGAATTATAAATAAGTTGAGGTAATAATGAACAGAAATTTTAAAACATCCAGTATTACAGAATCAGCAATGATAACAGGAATCCTTGTTATCCTGGCGTATCTGTCAAACTTTTTTTCGCTTGTAATGTTTTTTTACCCTACACCTGCAATTATTCTGGCTAAAAGGAAGGGATTAAAGTATGCAGCACTTTCTTTGATGGCCTCTGATATTTTGGTTTCAATGCTTTTAGGTATTCAAACAGGAATGATATTCCTGATTTTATACACACCGCTTGCTATTGCTCTTGCTTATGGCGTATGTAAGGATGAAGATGCCAACAAAACCATTTTATACGGCTCTGCAGCGTACATGGTTTCTTTTGTTGTGCTTATTCTCTTGATGAATGCTGTAATGGGTGTAAATTTTGTACAGCAAATGACTGAAATGTACGATGAAAGTATAAACATAATGAAAGAGATGGTTTCCAATATGCCTGCAGGAACAAACACCGCAGGTACAGAGCAAATGCTTAAAACTTTCGATGATATGGGCAAAACCATGAATTTCATCATAACAAATGTTTTTCCGGCTATTCTGGTTGTTGCTTCTGTTATGACATCTTATATCAATTACCTGGTTGCAAGCAAATTTGCAAAGCGCTTTTCCATAAGCATAAGACAACATGAAGGCTTGAGCTACTTTTCATTTCCGAGAACATTTATGGCTGCCATGGCAGCACTTCTTATTTTGTCGTTTGTACTTAATTTGTTCAATATAAATGTAAGCTTGATTCAAGTGAATTTGTTCATGATTGTATTTGCGGCAATGTTTTTCCAGGGATTTGCAGTATTGAAATTTTTCCTTATGAGATCAAGCATAAACAAGACGCTAAGAACCATAATACTGGCAATGGTCTTATTAATGAGCGGAGGATTTGCTCAGATGTTGGCCATTGTCGGACTTGTGGATTTGGCAATAGATTTGAGAAAGATAAAATAAGTTTTGTATGGAGGTAATGCATGGATAATAAAATGACTCCAAAGTTTTTAAAGGATGACAGCATATTATATTTTATAGTGATTATCTGCTTGATAGCAGTGTTTCTCATAGAAGGGATGTATGTCTATGTGGGATTTGCAGCACTTATTTTGCTTGGAGTGGCTGCTATCACATTGAGGAAACAAGTTGTCAGAGAAAAAGAACTTAAAAATTACATTATAGAATATACAAAAAACATAGAAAACTTATCTGTGAATTCCTTTTATTATTCTCCTTTGCCAATATGCATTATAGGACCGGCAGGAAAGATTTTCTGGTTCAACAGCAAGTTCAAGGAACTTATCGGAGCACTGGCTGACAGCATAGAAAATATTGAAGAGTACGACAGTGATTTTCCTTTGAAGTCAATGGAAGGCAACAAGGAAGGAACTATCAATAATATAGAAATAGATAAATCCGGTAAAAGCTTCAATGTCATGTATTACCAGCTTGAAGAAGGACGGTTCGGTCAGGACATGTCATATGTGTGCTACTGGAATGAAAACACCGCATACACAAGTCTTAAGTCAAGGTACAACGATGAAAGACCTATAGCTGTACTCGTACAAATTGATAATTATGATGAAATATCAGAAAAACTTGACAAGGGCGAAAAATCCGCCATGACTGCAGAGGTTGAAAAGATTCTCAACAGGTATGCTTCGGAAATGAACGGTTTTGTCCTTAAATATGACACATCCAAGTTTCTCATGATGATAGAAAACAAGTTTCTGGACACTCTTGAAGCCAAGAAATTCCCAATGCTTGACGATGTAAAAAATCTTAAGGGAAGCGGAGACTTTAACTTCACCTTAAGTATTGGAGCAGGAGCTCTCGCCAAGAATCTGACGCAGCTTATAGATTATGCCAAGGGGGCACTTGATGTGGCTCTTGGAAGAGGCGGGGATCAGGCAGTTGTCAAGAGAATAAATTCTGTTAAGTTTTACGGCGGAACCAGCAAGGCAGTGGAAAAGAGAACAAAGGTAAAGGCTAGGATTATTTCCTACGCTTTGAGGCAGATAATAGACCAGAGCTCCAATGTGCTCATAATGGGGCACAGGGTCGGAGACATGGACAGTCTTGGTGCTTCCATAGGACTTTACAGCATAGCAAGAAGCAGGGGTAAAAAGGCTAATATTGTATTGAACAATGTAAACTATGCCTTGAAAAACATGCATGAAAGAATGAAGCATGAGGAAAGCCACTACAAGGAGGCTTTAATAACAACTGAAGCTGCCATGAACATGATTGATCAAAACACTCTTGTTGTTGTTCTTGACACTCACAGGAGAAGCTATACTGAAGCTCCTGAGCTGCTCGGTAAAATTGACAAAATTGTTCTGATAGACCATCATAGAAGAAGTGAAGAATACATTGAAAATACGCTGCTGGATTACATTGAGCCATACGCTTCCTCCACATGCGAGCTTGTTTCGGAAATAGTGCAGTACATGGATGACCACATAAAGCTCACAAAGTTTGAAGCAGATGCTCTTCTTGCAGGAATTGTTGTGGACACTAATTCCTTCACATTCAAGACAGGAGTGAGGACATTTGAAGCAGCATCCTTCCTGAGAAGAAATGGTGCAGACACTGCTGATGTCAAGCAGCTTTTCAATGAAAGCCTTGACTCCATGAAGAAAAAGACAGAAATAATCGAAAGATCTGAAATATTGTTTGGTGATGTTGCAGTATCATATATAGACGAACTGTCGGAAGACTCAAATGTAATTGCTGCTCAAAGCGCAGATGAACTTCTGACCATAAAGGATGTTAAATTGAGCTTCGTGCTTGTCAGAAATAAGGATTACATCAACATAAGCGGACGTTCTCAAGGCAATGTGAACGTGCAGGTAATAATGGAATCTCTTGGAGGTGGAGGACACCTGAACATGGCCGGTGCACAGATACAGACACAGGATATGGAAGAGGCCAAAACAAAGCTCTACGAAGCTATAACCAATTATAAAAAGGAGAGTAAAAACAAATGAAAGTAATATTGTTGGAAGATGTTAAGAATGTAGGGAAAAAAGGAACAATTATAAATGCCAAAGACGGATATGCAAGAAACTTCCTGTTTCCTAAAAATTTAGCCATAGAAGCAACTGATGTAAATTTAAAAAACCTTGAAAATGCAAAAAAAACAAAAAGAAGCAAAAGAAAAAGAAATTCTTGAAGAAGCAAAACAACTTGAAGAAAAACTAATGCAGATTACTATTGTCATTAAAACAAAGACAGGTGAAAACGGAAAGCTTTTCGGTTCAATAACAACTAAAGAACTTGCTGAAATTCTGGAAAAAGATTATGGCTTTGTGTTTGACAAGAAAAAACTTGAACTTGATGACACTATTAAATCTGTGGGCGAATATTTTGTTAAAGTAAGACTACATCCTACAGTTAATGCCAAGGTAAAGGTAATTGTTACAGAAAAATAAGAGGGTTGACATGTCAGATTTAATGAATTTAGGAAAAATTCCGCCTCACAATTCAGAAGCAGAACAGACAGTGCTTGGTGCTGCGCTCATTGATCACGTTGCTGTTGAAAAAACTGTGGACTTGCTTAACAATGAAGATTTTTATTTTGAAGCAAACAGAGAAATTTTTGACAGCATAAAGCAGGTGCACTCACAGAATATTCCTGTGGATGCGCTGACTGTAACTGAAGAATTGAAAAAAAGAGGAAAAATTGAATATGTGGGCGGTTTTGAGTACCTGGCGAGACTTACCGAAAATATAATAACTTCAAAAAACGTGGAAGCGTATTGCAACATCATTAAGGAAAAATCTACTCTAAGAAAACTCATAAGCGCTTCAAGTGAAATCATTGAAAAGGGATTCAAGGAAAGTGACGACGTACAAAAGATAATTGAGCTTGCAGAGTCAAGAATTTTTTCCATATCTCAAAATCGGGGTGTCAATTCATTTTCCCAGATCAAGGATGTTCTGATGAATGTCTTCAACCAGCTTGAAGAAAGAGCCATGAACAAGGGAAGCCTCACAGGAATCACAACAGGCTATGACGATCTGGACAGAATGACATCTGGTCTTCAAAGGTCTGATTTGATTTTGCTGGCGGCCAGACCTTCCATGGGAAAGACAGCACTGGCGCTTAACATTGCCATGAACGCCGTAAAATCCGGTGCTTCTGTTGCCTTGTTCAGTCTTGAAATGTCCAAAGAACAATATGTACAGAGAATCATAAGCATGGAATCAATGGTTGAGAGCACAAAACTCAGGTCAGGCAATCTTGATGATGATGACTGGAGCAGGCTGATTTCAGTTATGAGCACTATTTCAAACTACAATGTGTTCATAGACGACACGGCTTCTGTTTCATTGTTTGAAGTAATGTCAAAGTGCAGAAGACTTAAAATTGAGCAGGGACTTGACATGGTAATAGTGGACTACCTCCAGCTCATGACTGACGGTGGAAGAAGCGGAGACAACAGGCAGCAGGAAATTTCAAATATTTCAAGAGGATTGAAGGCAATGGCCAGAGAACTTAACTGCCCGGTAATTGCTTTGTCGCAGCTTTCTCGTGCACCTGAACTCAGAAACGACCACAGGCCTATAATGTCTGACTTGAGAGAGTCAGGAGCCATAGAGCAGGACGCCGACGTTGTAATGATGCTTTACAGAGATGAATATTATTTGAAGGAAGAATCCGAGAAGAAAGGCATCACGGACGTAATCATTACAAAGCAAAGAAACGGCCCAGTTGGAACAGTGGAGCTTGCCTGGATAGGACAGTACACGAAGTTCGGCAACATTCAGAAATAACCTTTTTCAATTAAGAATGAAGAATTAAGAGTGAAGAATTACGGTAAAAAAAGTTCAGGAAAATCCTGAACTTTTTTGATTAAATAAAATCAGGACTTGTGCATAGCACAAGTCCTTTCGTTTAATTCTTAATTCTTAACTCTTAATTCTTAATTGATTTACACTTTTCTTGCAATTATAATCTTTGTTCCCGGTGTCAGTGCATTGTCTGCAGGGATGTCGTTTAGTTCCTTGAGATAATTGATTGACAGATTGTAATTTTTGGCTATATCCCACACTGTTTCACCGGGTTGAACAACTCTGAAAAGCAAACTTGGCATTTTGCTGTGGTCAACTGCCCCTGTTTCAACAATGTTGCTGATAATCTCTATTTCTTCATTGTCTTTTAATTTCATTCCAACGTTGATGTCGCAGTTTACCATTACGGAATTGCTTCCTTTTCTGTAAGCTCCGCACTTGCTGATTTTTACTGTGGAGTCTATAATGTTTTGTGCTTCCCCTTCATTCAGATCAACCGATGCTGTAAATGGCATTGAACCGTAGGCCTTGTCGATTTTGTTGATGTCAGAGTTCAAATAAAGAATGTTTACATCCAAAAATCCATCAACTACATATTTGTCATCATACATTCTTTTTTCAGAAACTTTTGGACTTATATCAACTGTGTAAATGTCTTTTACTGTTCCTGAAACAACATCAAGGTTATTTTCATATTTTAGTGTCTTGTTTGTAATATCCTTCAATGAACTTAAGTTTACCTTTGCGGATGTAAGATCAAGAAGTGATTCAGTTGAATAACAGTCCGTTATTATGTTTTTTTCAACAGTATCATACAATGTTGCATTGATAGTGAAAGGAAGGTTGAACTCAATCATCCTTTTTTCATTGTCATAATTTTCTGCTGCTGCATATGTCATTTCATTCAAAACAATATTTATGTCCTTGAGCATATGATCATTGGAATTCTTCACTTCCAGGTAGTGGGTAAACGGAAATTCCTCAGAAATGTATCCAGCTGAATTTAAGCTGTTGTCTTCTGCATAGAGGAAACCAACTTTGCAGATTCCTTCAACCAGCATTTTTTCGTCCATTGTTTCAACGTTTGTTATGTATGCATCTGATTCAGCCTTCAATATTCTTGCAATTTCATCGGAGTTCTTGTTCAGTTCAACTGCATCATCAATGCTTGCTTCCTCGGAAATTTCGCTTATAACGTCTGTGTACCTGATGTTTTTGGTCTTTGCTTGAAAGCTTCCGTCTGACTCAAGGTTTGAAACAAAGTCCACTGGATGCTTGCTTATTACATCTGTTTCTAATATTATTACTGACTTAACCATGTAATTTCTTTCTGTGATGGGTTCTGCGTCAATGTAATCGATGTATGCGTTTACTTGTACATTCATGAGGTCTGTTCCGCCGGGTACTGCAAATTCCGCTGAAAACGGAACCTTGTCTGACATGGAACATGCTGTTACTTCTTCATCAGGTGAGCGGTATATGATGTTGTACACCAATTCTCCGTTTACCGTAACTGTTCCATTGTTTACCGTTGCATTGGTTATTTTAATTTTTCCCTCTGTTGATATTATTTTTTCTATATCAGGCAGGTTATCGGCAACGGTAAATTCGTTTTCTAATAATACTTCATTGGAGCTTGAATCGATGACTTCATTAATATTAAAAGTATCGCTGAATAATTTAAACAATATTAAATCCTCCTTTAGTTTACAGTATTTCAGTATTCTTTTATAAATGTATATGCCGCTTAATTTTCAGTTAGTACAACTTACATACAATAAAAATAAAAAATTTTAAAAAAACATTGACCTTTTTATTCTTTTAATATAAAATTGTTTAGTAAATATCTGATTTATTTGTTTTAGATTAATGATTTATGTGATGTGCGAAATTAATAATTAAAATATAGCAGAGACTAAAAAAAAACCCCTTTTTTGGTCTCTGTTTTTATTTTTGTCGTCTTGCAATACTAATTTAATTAATTTATTAAGCAGAAATTGGAATATAGGAGGAGAAAATGCCAAAATACATTTTTATCACAGGAGGAGTTGTTTCTTCCCTTGGGAAAGGGATAACAGCAGCATCGCTTGGAAGACTTTTAAAAGCCAGAGGGCTGAGAGTAACATTGCAGAAATTTGATCCATATTTGAATGTAGATCCGGGAACCATGAGC
This sequence comes from Sedimentibacter sp. B4, assembly GCF_000309315.1. Lineage (NCBI taxonomy): Bacteria > Bacillati > Bacillota > Tissierellia > Sedimentibacter > Sedimentibacter sp. B4. Next base: position 241,418 of record NZ_CANG01000038.1, on the reverse strand, counting down.
CCATACCAGCATGGGGAAGTATATGTTACAGATGACGGAGCGGAAACAGATTTAGACCTGGGTCATTATGAGAGAATAGTGGATGTTGATTTGACAAAGTACAGCAGCATCACATCTGGTAAAATTTACTGGTCCGTACTTAACAAGGAAAGAAAGGGAGATTACCTCGGTGGAACTGTCCAGGTAATTCCTCACATTACAAATGAAATCAAGTGTATGCTTACAAGAATATCAACTGTAAGTGATGTAGATGTGGTCATAACGGAAATAGGCGGCACTGTAGGAGACATAGAAAGCCTTCCGTTTTTGGAGGCAATACGCCAAATGCGTTATGAAGTGGGAAGAGAAAATGTTATGTACATACATGTGACACTCTTGCCTTACTTGAGCAAGGCTGGGGAGCTTAAGACAAAGCCAACTCAGCACAGCGTAAAGGACTCTTGAGTATTGGTATTCAGCCGGACATGCTTGTGTGCAGGACAGAAAAAGAATTAACAGGAGATTTGAAATCTAAGATTGCATTGTTCTGCAATGTTGACAAACAAAATGTAATTCAAAATACAGATGCAGATTCGCTTTATGAAATCCCTCTTTTGCTGGAAAAGGAAGGTCTGGCAAATTTAGTTTGCAAGCACTTTGATCTTTGCTGCAGCAAGGAGCCTGATCTTTCAGAGTGGAAAGACATGGTAAAAAGGTCCAAGAATCATGTTCATAATGTAAAAATAGCTCTAGTGGGAAAATATGTAGAATTAAGAGATGCGTATTTATCAGTTGCAGAGGCACTGAGGCATGCAGGAATTGACAACTCGGCAGAAGTTGAAATTTCATGGATTCATTCTGAAATAGTGAATGAGAAAAACTATGAAGAAATATTGAAGGGTCATGATGGAATTCTTGTTCCGGGCGGTTTTGGTGACAGAGGAATAGAAGGAAAAATTCTTGCTGCAAGGTATGCACGTGAAAACAAAAAACCATTTTTGGGAATATGCCTTGGCATGCAAATGGCTGTGGTGGAATTTGCAAGAGACGTTTTGGGATACCAGGGAGCAGACAGCACAGAATTCAGTCCTGAAACAAAGTATCCTATGATAGACATTATGGAAAGCCAGAAGGATATTGAAAACAAAGGCGGTACCATGAGGCTTGGAACATATCCATGCAAGCTTGTGGAAGGGACAAAGGCCAAGGAAGCATATGACGGTGCTGACATAATCCATGAAAGACACAGGCACAGATATGAATTCAACAACAGCTTCAGGCAAGTATGCGAAGAAAACGGACTCATAATATCCGGTGCTTCTCCTGACAACAAGCTTGTTGAAATAGTTGAGCTTAAAGATCATCCGTGGTATGTAGCAGCTCAGTTCCATCCGGAATTCAAGTCAAGACCTACAAGAAGTCATCCGTTGTTCAAACACCTGATTAAGGCAGCAATAGAGAACAAGTAATTAAAGTTAAGAATGAAGAGTTAAGGAATAAAATTAAGAGTTAAGAATTAAGAATTAAATGAAAAAATCCGTTCAGCTGAACGGATTTTTGTTTTACAGTGAGAACTCGGCTTCTAATTATTTATAGGGGATGACAGTAGTCCTCCCCTACAATCTGAAAATTTAAGGAATTTGATTTGTTGATAACAACAACGGATTTTAAATTTTTTGTTTAAAATTCTTCATTCTTAACTCTTAACTCTTAATTCTTAATTGCTTTTAAAACCCCTGCATACATACACATTATCAACAATATTTGCGGCGTAAGAAGCACTGAGTCCACCAGACCGTGTATGAGCGCCATTGATAGTATAATAAATGCTGTTATCCAAATTTGATTGTCTTGTGTTGTTTTTATGTTCTTAATTATTGTGGATGCTGCCTTAAATATAATAGATGAAAAAATTCCAAATCCAATAATTCCGGTTTCCGTCAATGACTGTATATAAATATTGTGGCAGTGCTCAATATTTGTTTTTACAACAGTTGAATATGTAGAAATGTGTTTGAACAGCGTCCCAAAGCCTATTCCAGTAAGGGGATTATCCTTAATTATTTGAATGCATGCTTTCCATATTTCAATCCTGTAAAGAAAAGAGCTGTCACTTGCAGCGCTTGATGGATTTAATCTTCCAATTCCAAACACATAGTCCGTACCAAACATAACAGCAGAAACTATTGCTGCATATTTAAGATATTTTTTGTTGAATATGCTTGCAATTAAAAGGGATGCTATGAGAGAAATCCATGATGTTCTTGAAAAAGTAAGGAACAAGCAACTAATCCCTGTTAAAAATACAGCCAGTGACAGGTTCATTTTTTTGAAATCAAGATTTCCGCATGCTGAAATTATTAGTAGATTGATGTAAAAACCGAATATGTTGGGATTAAAAAAGGTTGAGTAAATTCTTTTGGTCAATTTGAACTGATTTGCGTCCACCCATTTTCCCGGAATTGAAAATCCGGGGTTGAAATATTGTATTATTCCAATGAAAAATGCAATTATTGAAACAATATATATTATTTTCTTAAGCTTAACAGCCTCTTCTTCATTCATGGACTCAAAGAACATGTAGTATGAAAACAAGCAAAGAACATAAATTATTGCATAAACAAATGATATCGCTTTAAATTGAGAAAAAAGTACGCCCATGAATATGTATACTTTTAACATTTTGAATTCAGAGCCCTTTGAAATAAAGAACATGTCTTTATTTGACCAATGGGCAATAAAAACTGCTGCAACTGTAACATATGCAGCAGGAATGAATGCAACAGATAAAATCAACGTTATATAAGGAATGGAGCCTATCTTGACAGATGCCCCGGAGTTAAGTTTGCTGTTTAAAATTTCGTAGTCCATAAAAACCTCAATTGTTATTAATTCCCGATTCTTTATTTTGTGTTATTATGTAGTAAAAAATACCCGTTATAATTATTATTCCTCCAGCCAGGGTGTATACTGAAGGTATTTCTCTGAATATGATTAAAGCAAGGATACTTGCAAATATTGGCTCGCTCAAAGTGGATACAGATATGAGCGTAGAGGAAAAATATTTGACAAGGTAATTGTACACCGTGTGACCAAGTATGGAGCAAAAAAATGCCAGAGCAAAAAACAGTGCAAATTCTCTCGGAGGGTACGGGTAGACAGGAGTGCTGCTTAAAAAACACATTGCAAACAAAATAACAGCCGAGACAGAATACACTATGAACACATATATTCCGGCGCTTAAATTTTTCCTGACTATTCCGCCGATAACCAAGTAACCAGCAACAAAAATTGCTCCTAAGAAAGCAAGAATGTTGCCTGTCATCATGCTTGTCTGAGTGCTGCCTGCAGAACCCATGGCAATGATTGCTGTTCCTGTCAGAGACATTGCTATTCCAATTACCATCCTGCCGGAAGGCTTTTCCTTAAAGGAAAAAAAAGTTTGCAAGAGCAACAAACATGGGGCTGCATGCCACCAATACAGTTGAGTTAGCAATGGTGGTCATTTTAATGGAAGATATCCAAGATGCATAATGAAGGGCAAGGAAAATACCGCTAAAAATGCAAAGAATAAAGTCCTTTTTGCTAATTTCCTGAAACTCTTTCCTGCTTTTAATCATAACAGGAAACAATAGCATCATGCATGTAAACAGCATGCGGTAGGCCGATATGACCAAAGCCGGAGCAGTTGAATATCTTATTATTATTGATGACAGAGAAGTAAAAAAAGTTCCTGCTAGAATCCAGTATTTAGAAGGTGATTTTTCCATATGTGCCTGCCTTTCGTATAGATAATATTAGCATAAGAGCATTATTATTTCAATACAGGAACAAAAAGAATAATAAACAATATATATGTAATAATAAAGTATTGACAAGGAGGCAGTCATGTTAAATATTTTCAGTTCTATTTCAATTATTTATTTTATAAACATTGCTATGGCTGTCGTTGTGATTTTTCTTGAAAGGAAGGACCCTACAGCAACGCTGGCCTGGGTGCTTGTCTTACTCATATTTCCCGGATTTGGATTTTTGCTCTATCTCATGCTTTCTCAAAACTTCAGCAGGAAAAAACTTTTTGCAATGAAAATATACACCAGGAAAACATTCGGTGACTACATCAAAGTTCAGCAGGAACTATTCAGTTCCGGTAAATTGGTATTGAATGACAAACATGCGGAACGTTTCAAGGATTTGATCAAAATGAACCTTTTTTTTCATGGGTTTTCATACACTCAAAACAATGATGTAACAATATATACCGATGGTCAGGAAAAGTTCTACGAGCTTTTCAGATTGTTGGAAAAAGCACAGCACCACATCCACATTGAATATTACATCATTAAAAATGATGATTTAGGAAATAAACTTTTTGAAATCTTAAAGAAAAAAGCAGCCGAAGGAATTGAAGTGAGGCTTTTGTTTGATTCTGTGGGAGGAAGACATGTGCCTAAGGAGAAAATCAAGGAAATGACTTCTTCTGGAGTAAAAGTGGCAGTGTTTTTTGAAAGCCGCTTTCCGTTTTTCAACTTCAAGATAAATTACAGAAACCATAGGAAAATTGTGGTAATAGACGGCAATGCAGCATTCATAGGAGGATTCAACATAGGTGACGAATACCTGGGCCTTAATAAGAAAATCGGATACTGGCGGGATACACATTTAAAAATAACAGGAGATGCAGTCATAGATCTTCAGACACGATTTTTCCTGGACTGGGGCCATGCATCCAAGGAAGAAGACCTCATATTTTTGCCCAGATATTTTCCTGACAGCAACAATTCGGGTGCAGTGGGCATACAAATTATAAGCAGCGGTCCGGACACACCAGACCAGACAATAAAAAGCAGCTATGTGAAAATGATCAATTCAGCAAAGGAAAGCATTTTGATCCAGACACCCTACTTCATACCTGATGCCAGCGTGTTTGAATCCATTAAAATTGCTGCCATGTCCGGAGTGGATGTGAAAATAATGATTCCATGCAAGCCTGACCATCCATTTGTTTACTGGGCAACATACTGGTATTGCGGAGGGCTCTTAAAATACGGAGTGAAGGTTTATACCTATGAATATGGTTTTCTTCATGCCAAGACAATTGTAATAGACAAAGTGGTTTCTTCTGCAGGGACGGCCAACTTTGATATGAGGAGCTTCAAACTGAATTTTGAAAGCAATGCTTTGATATATGACCAGAAAATTTCAGGCAATCTCTATGATATTTTCATGGAAGATTTAAATTATTCCATGGAACTCACAAGAGAGCTTTATCTTGAAAGAGGTGTAATTATCAGGATGAAGGAATCAATTTGCAGACTTCTGGCTCCTTTGTTATGATTTAGATTGAAAAATTTTCATTAATTGATATAATTATGTATCATATGAATACGGAGATAAAATGAAAAAATACTTTGTAATATATAATCCATCATCAGGTAAGGAACTGGCTCCGCAAAAAATATTTCATGCTGCGGAATCCATAATGGAAATTGAAGATACTGAATTTACATTTTTTGCAACAAAGAAAAAGGGAGACGGTGAAGCTGCTGCCATAAGGGTATGCCAAGAAGGATTTGACATGATAATTTCCTGCGGAGGAGATGGTACAGTCCATGAAGTTGTAAACGGCATGATGAAATGTCCAGAAAGACCAAGGCTTGCAATTCTTCCTGCAGGAACAGTTAACGATTTCGCTGAACAGCTGAAAATGCCAAAGGCTTATGCTAATTTTGCATCACTTTTATTAAAGAAAAAGTTTATTTCCATAGATGTTGGGAAAATAAATGATGATTATTTTGTAAATGTTGTGGGCGGAGGGGCATTTACCAGTATACCTCACAACGTCACAGTTGAAGCTAAGACAATACTGGGAAAATACGCATATTATTTCAAGGCTGCTGTGCAGGTTCCGGAAGAACTTGAAAGCTCACACAACATTACCTATGAAATTGACGGAAATCAATACAAGTTCAGCACGCTGCTTTTCCTTGTTGTAAATTCGTCCGGAGCAGGAGGATTTAAATATTTGTGTCCTGATGCTAAAATAAACGACGGTCTCCTTGATTTGGTTATTTTCGAAAAAACAAATAATGCTGACCTCCTTCAAATATTTACGAAGGTTTTTAACGGCCAGCACATTACGCACCCCAAGGTTCATTACTACCAGGGGAAAAATATTAAAATTATTTCTGACAAGGACTTGTCAGTGGATGCCGACGGAGATTTCGGGGGATATGCACCACTTGAAATATCTTCTGTCCACAATGCCATTGAACTTTTGGTTCCTTGATTAAACAGTTTTTAAAAAGTTGTTTATAAGATTTATTGATTTTTTCGCGGCTACTTGGACAAAGGCAGGAAAATCCATGTGAGCTGAGCCGTCTGCCTTGTCTGAGATGGCTCTTATTATGCAGAAATCCACATTGTTCAGATAACATACATGTCCTATGGCAGCACCTTCCATTTCTGCGCAAAGAGCCTTGAAGTTTTCAACAATGTAATCTTTTTTTGATGCGCTGCAAATGAATTGATCTCCGGAAGCAATTGTACCTACAAATACTTTTGTGTTTTCAATTTTTTTTGCACTTGCTTCTATTTTTTCAACCAGCATTTCAGGGCATGGTATTTCAATAAGATCAATTCCGGAAATAAGTCCAATTGGGTCACCAACTCCTGAAGTGTCAAAGTCGTGCTGAACAACCTTGTTTGAAACAACAAGATCTCCTATGTCAAGAGATGCGCTTAGACTTCCTGCAACTCCTGTGTTTATGATTGCTGCAGGATTATATTTAAGTATCATGGTCTGAGCACACACTGCAGCATGTACCTTGCCTATTCCGCATTTTGCAACCACCACATCTTTTCCTTGAAGTGTTCCCTCGTAATACACTATACCGCTTATTGTGTCTTTTTTTATGTTCTCCATGGACTCAATCAGTTCTGCAACTTCAACATCCATGGCTCCAATTATTCCTATTTTCATATTAACCTCCACTGTATAAGATTATTTTAATATAGCAAAATCTAAATGTCAATTTAAACAATTGATTTATCATCGCCATAAAAAGTTAAAATAATCTATATAAATTTTCTGGACATAAAATGCTGAATTTTTTACAAAAATATGTTAAAATGATTTTATCTGAAAATAATAAGGGTGAAAATATGCATTACATATATATAGTGCAGTGCTGTGACGGAACATTGTACACGGGGTATACAAACAACCTGGAGAAAAGAATCAAAGCCCACAACGAGAACAAGGGGGCAAAGTACACAAGGGGCAGAAATCCCGTAGAGCTCAAGTATTTTGAAGAATATCAGTGCAAGGGTGATGCTCTTAAAAGAGAAGCACAGATAAAAAAACTGACGAGGCCTAAAAAGCAACTGCTTTTCCATAATATTTAAAAATTCAATTGAATAGGTTGTTGAAATTTGTTATAATTGTATATAAAATTTATGAGGAGTGATCTGAATGAAGAAAAATTTAATTGTCGACAGTTGTGTTGATTTTAACGATTATACGGAAGATATTGAAAGGGTTCCCTTTAGAATACTTATAGAAAATGAAGAGATTGTTGATGAAAATCTGGATATTAATGAACTTATCCGCAAAATGAAAAACAGTACTTCTCAAATAAAAACAGCATGTGCTCCTCCGGAAGAATTTATTAATAAACTCAAGGACCATACTGACAATTTTATAGTAACAATATCAAGCCAATTAAGCGGTTCATACAACAGCGCCATGGTTGCTGTTGATTCGTTCAGGGAAAAATTTCCCGAGAGTTTTGTCCATGTTATTGATTCAAAATCTGCAGCTGCAGGGGAAACAATGATTGCCATGAAGGTGAAGCAGCTTATTGAAGAAAATATCAATACTGCAGAAATAATTGAGCAAACAAACAAATATATTTCAAAATTGAAAACATTTTTTATACTTGAGTCCCTGGACAATCTTGCAAAAAACGGCAGAATAACAAACTTCAAGGCAATGCTTGCAAACATAATGCACATAGTTCCCATAATGGGAGAAGACGGCAACGGAAAAATTGAGCTCAAGGAAAAAGTAAGAGGAAAGAAAAAAGCTTTTGAGAGACTAGTGGACATGATTGCCGAATACAATGTGGATTTTGAAAACACTGTTCTTGGCATAACTCATGTTGATTGTCTGGAAAAAGCAGAAAAATTAAGGGATCAGATAATGGCAAGATATCCTTTCAAAGATGTAAAAATTTTCAAATCGTCAGGATTGAGCACTGTCTATGCAGATGACGGAGGAATTGTAATTGCATTTTAAATAGTAAATTTTAAATTACTATGTTAATTTATTCTAAATGTGGGTATATATAAAATATAACTTACATGGAGGTAATAAAATGAATTACAAGGATACTATCGCATCTATAAAGTCAATAAGAGATTACAAGAAAGAAGAAGTCAGTCTTCAGAAATTAGACCAGTTGAAAGATTATTTCAGCAAAGGGAAAAGATTGGTTGAAGACATTAATATAGAAGTTTTATTAAAGAATAAAAATGAAGTTTATGATAATCTTAAAAATAGCGCAGGCTATAACGACCGAATGATTGAAGCTCCGCACTATATGATTATCCTTTCCGAAGAAAAAGATCATTATATAGAAAACACAGGCTATGCAGCAGAAGACATAATGCTAAAGGCATGGGAACTTGGTATTGGCTCATGCTGGATTACATTTAAGGATGGAGAAAATCTTAAAAAGAAACTTAACATTGAATCCGACAAAAAAGTCACTGCACTTATATCACTGGGATTTGACGACAATAAAAATAAAGTGATTTATGAAACAGTGTATGAACACAACCCTACAAAGACTGAAGTTAAAATAATAGAAGACAATGTTTCAGACAGACTTGGCATCAGAGACGTTGTGTTCATGAAAAAGTGGGGAGAAAATGCAGACACGGATGAACTGACAAATATGGGACTACTTGAAGCTTTTGTAAGCGCAAGAAGGGCTCCTTCAACAAAGAACAGACAGCCCTGGAGATTTATAGTTGACGACGGAACAATAGTGCTGGCATTAAGGTCTGATTCATACGCAGACGACTATGAGGAAAAAATTGATACAGGGGTTATAATGCTTTATTTTGAGGCAATAATAGACAGTACATTGTTTGATATGAAATGGAAATTAGGAAAGACTGAAAAGAATTATGAAGTACCGGCTGATTACGAAATTGTTGGATACTGCATCAGTTAATACAACAAAAAGGCGCTGAGGCGCCTTTTGTTTTATATTTGACAATAAATCATAAATATGGGAGAATAATATGAATATAATAATTGATAAGCATTATTTGGAATTTGCAAGGAAGACTTATCCTGAAATAAAATTTTTCGAAGAAATTGACCAGTGCCCGGAAGCAGAAGCTCTCATAGGGGAGCCTAACAACTTCAAGCCTGAAATTCTTGATAAAATGCCTAACTTAAGATGGATTCAATCATTCAGGGCAGGCTATGACAACATAGACATGGAGTATCTGAAAAAGAGAAAAATAACATTTACCAATGGCAGGGATATTTTCTCGGTGCCCATAGCAGAGGAGGTAGTGTTGAGGATTCTCATGCACAACGCCAATGCACTTAAATATATAGAAAACCAGAAACAACACAAGTGGGAAAGATTTAAAAGAACAGAGCTTATGGGGCAGACCATAGGTATCATAGGCACCGGTTCCATTGCAACTGAAATTGCCAAAAGACTGCAGGGATTTGGAGTGAAAGTATTAGGCTTTAAGAGGACACCGGTTCTCACCATGGCATATTTTGATGAAATATATTCAGGAAAAAAAGGTCTTGAATATGTAATGACAAACAGCGATTACATTGTTGTGACCGTGGACTTAAATAAGGACACATACCACATGATCAACAAGGATAACATAAATCTCATGAAGAACAGCGCTTCCATAATAAACATAGCAAGGGGAAGCATTATCAATGAGAAAGACTTAGCTGAAGCATTGAAAAACAATGTAATAAGCTATGCTTCAATGGATGTTTTCGAAACAGAGCCTATTGAAGAAAACAATGAATTGTGGGATATGAAAAATGTATATATAACTCCACACGCGTCCGGAATTGTAAAGAACAACAAGACAAGGTGGGAGAAGCTTATTAAAATCAACATACAAAATTTTGTTGACAATGAAGCGCTTATAAATGTAATCAAATAAAATTTCGGAGGAACAAATGGGTTTAGACAAAGATTTTGGCATTGCCATAGGGTCTTTAAAAAAAGGTAAAAGAAACCTCATTACTGATGTAAAGGGTGTGAAAGTCGGACATGTGACATTGAACGACGGAAACATAAAGACAGGAGTGACGGCAGTGCTTCCTCATGAAGGGAATATTTTCAAGGAAAAAGTGATGGCTTCTTCATGCGTCATTAACGGTTTTGGAAAAAGCATGGGCATACTTCAGATTGAAGAACTTGGAACCATTGAAACACCAATAATCATGACAAACACCCTCAGTGTTGGAACTGCTGCGACAGGACTTGTGAAATATATGCTGGAGCAAAATGAAGACATAGGCTCAACTACAGGAACCGTAAACTGTGTTGTTACAGAATGCAATGACGGAAGGCTTAATGATATAAGAGGCCTTCATGTGAAGGAAGAACACGTTTTAGAAGCAATTAAAAACGCATCAGAAGATTTTGAAGAAGGTGCTGTAGGTTCTGGAACAGGAATGGTGTGTTACAGTATTAAGGGTGGAATTGGTTCTTCTTCAAGAATTGTTGAACTTGACAACAAGGAATACACCCTGGGTGCCATAGTTATGTCAAACTTCGGTTCATTGAAGGATTTGATCGTTAACGGCGACAAAACAGGAGAAAGAATTTACAACAACCAGCAGCAGGAAAAAGACAAAGGCTCCATCATAATGATAATTGCTACAGACATTCCATTAAGTGAAAGACAGCTTAAGAGAGTTTCAAAAAGAGCAGTTATAGGTCTTGGAAGAACAGGATCTTATCTGGGAAACGGAAGCGGTGACATATGCATATCATTTACAACAGCTAACATACTAAAGCACTATTCAGACACAAACATTGTAAGCATGAAAATGCTTGATGATGAAGCAATCGACAAAGTGTTCAGAGCTGCTGCCGAGGCTGTTGAAGAATCAATAATAAGTTCAATGTATCACGCTGAAACAACAGTGGGGATCAATGGAAACACAAGAAAATCACTGAGAGACTTATTGTAAAATATATGCTGCTCTGACTTAATAATCACAAAAAGCAGTCGGAGCAGCAACTAAAAAAATAACCAGAAAGAAGTATAATCTTGAATGATCATTTGAAAAAAATAAGCACGAATATTGTTTTTTCCTGCATTGATTGTCTATTTTGAAACAATTCTTAAAATCTCATCATATGACAATGTATTTAATGCAGGCTATGTTTTTATGTGCCTTTTTTCGCTGCCTGCAGGTATTGTTTTTTTCATAGTAACATCAGCATTCAGTGAAAAATGGAACAAAATTATCTACGTTGCAGTTACATCCGTCCTCACATTTTATTATGCAGCACAGATGACTTATTTTAAAATATTTTCAACATTTGCAAGCCTTTACTTTTTCATAGGAGCAGGGAAGGCTGCTCAATTTATGGACGTCCTTGAAGATGCAGTGCTTAGAAATATTCACATGTTAATCCTCATGCTTATACCTTCAGCATTGTCTTTAATATTTGTTAAAAAAATGAAGTTCCCGAAAAGTAATTCAAGAAACATAAAGATTTCTGCTGCAACAGCCTTTTGCCTGCAGATTTTTGTTGTAATGCTGGTTTTATCTTCTGACAAGGGAATGTTAAGTTCCTCTTATCTTTACAGGGAAACATTTTTGGTGGTGGATTCTATTGACCGTTTTGGCCTTCTTACAACAGGAAGGCTTGATATTCAGAATATTCTGAAAAATTCAGAGGCTTTCGCCAGCGAATCCGAACCGGTAGTGAAAAAAGAAGTACCTGATGAGACAAATCCTGAGGAAAAAAATCCAATTGTTGAAGTTGAGGCGGAAGCTGAATATAACGTCATGGATATTGATTTTGCAGAATTAGCCTCCATTGAAGGCAACAAGGAAATCAAAGCAATGCATGAATATTTCGGTAACTTAAAGCCCACTGAAAAAAATAAATACACAGGAATGTTCAAAGGTAAAAATTTAATAATGATAACTGCCGAAGGTTTTTCTCCATATGCAGTGGATGAAAAGCTTACTCCCACCCTGTACAAAATGCAGCAGGAAGGTTTCAGATTCACTGACTTTTACACTCCACTGTGGGGAGTGAGCACCTCTGACGGAGAGTATGTGGCATGCACAAGCCTTCTGCCTAAGGAAGGAATATGGAGCTTTTATAAATCCTCCGAAAATTACATGCCTTTTGCCATGGGAAATCAGCTTAAAAATGTAGGCTATACTGCAAATGCCTATCACGACCATTATTTTGACTACTATTTCAGAAACCTGTCCCATCCAAATCTAGGATACACGTACAAGGGCCTTGGAAACGGACTTGATGTAACTGAAACATGGCCTGAGTCAGACATTGAGATGATGGAGCTTACAATTCCCGAATATATAGACAATCAGCCATTTCACACATACTATATGACTGTGAGCGGACATTTACAGTACACATTTTCAGGAAATTTCATAGCAAGCAAGAACCGTGCACTTGTGAAAGATCTTTCTTATTCTGAAAGGGTTAAGGCTTACCTTGCCTGCAACATAGAGCTTGACAGAGCAATGGAAAAATTGATAAAAAGTCTTGAAACAAAAGGAATAGCTGATGACACTCTCATCGCCATAAGCCCGGATCACTATCCATACGGTCTTGAAAAATCAGAAATAAGCGAGCTGGCAGGACATGAAATAAGTTCTGAGTTTGATCTGTATAAGGGAATTTTTATCCTTTGGTCTGAAGGAATGGAGCCTGTTGAAATAAACAAGACATGTTCAAGTCTGGACATCATACCGACATTATCCAACCTCATGGGTGTTGAATATGATTCAAGGCTTCTTATGGGAAGCGATATATTGTCCGATTCTCAACCTCTTGTAATGTTTTCTGACAGAAGCTGGGTAACTGATAAGGTATATTTTGATGCAAAGACGGGAACAGCAGCTGTGAAGGATGGTCAAAGCATAAATGATTCTTATGTGGAAGAAATTTCTTCCCAGGTAAAAGATAAGTTTAAATATGCAGCGAAAATTCTGGACGATGATTATTACAGCATAGTTCTTGAAAAATAAAAATAAAAGAAGTGCAGCAATGAGCTGCACTTTTATGTATTAATCACTCTGAGGCTATAAGAACTGCTTGATGGACACTGTGTGTACTCTGAGTTGTTTATGCAGTTTGAATTCAGCTTGTTTCTAAGCATGGTTCCAGATTCTTTATTAAAATCGCTTCTGAGTTTAACCATGTATCCTATGCGTCTTGTTTCTGCAGGCTGAAGTGTTCCCACATCCCATTTAATAACGGTCTTTCCATTGAACTTGTAGACATTTCTTGGTTCTAAGTTGCATGAATCAGCAACAAACTCAAGCCCGTCGTCTAAAATGCTCCTTATGTATACGCTTCTTGCAACATCATATTGTCCTGTGCAGCAGTGGACATAAAACTTTGTGGTTTCTCCGGGCCCTATGCTTTCTTCCTGGCAGATAACTTTCATTTCATAATCGTGAGCAGATGATGAAGCGCTGCAGGAATCAACATTTTCTCCTTCTATTAAATGGGCAAAGAAGTTTATTTTTTCTTTATGAGGTATTTTATCACCGGAATTTTCAACACTCCCTGTAGTATATCTGTCGCAGAGAGCAACATTAAATGAGAGGACGTTTGTTGAGCCGGGGGATAAAATGAAGTTATTAGCAAAAATTATACAATTGTTATTTCCAAGCAGGGCGTTGGGTTCAACCACAATTAACTTGCTTTTTAAGGATTCATCCGGTCCTTCCAGGCTGAAGTTTTTAAGGTATCTTATTCCGTTTCCTAATGTTGAGCTAAAGGAGCAAATTTTAGAATTTTCACCGATGTTTGAAAATTTGATTTTAATATTGTAAATGCCTGATGGAACAAATGAACTGTCAGGAATACCTGCTCCTTTCAGTATTTTGTCCGGAGCATCTATAGAAATAGTACATTCTTTCATTAAATCATTCCTTTCATATATAATGCGCATAGTTTATTTTATTCCGCAGAGTTCATTTTGTGAAAAAATTATAATTAAATTATGGAGTTTTGGCATAATTTATGTTAAAATTACTTACAATTAATAGTGATAAAATTACAAAAAAACAGGAGGCTAGTATGAAAAATATAAAAATTTACTCAAGCAATACATGTTCTAATTGTACTGCTGCAAAGGAATACCTGAAAGAAAAAGGATATGAGTACGAGGAAAAAAATGTTTCAACAGACCAGGCTGCTAAAAAAGAGCTCATTTCCATGGGATACATGGGTGTTCCTGTAATTATGATTGATGAAGATGTTGTTGTGGGATTCAACAAGAGCAAGTTGGACGAATTGTTATAACAATCAATAAGGGTATGCCTAGCGCTGCCCTCTGTTTTTATAAATCAGGAAAGCCTTTTTATATAAAACGAGTGGTCGGCCTTAACTTTAGGGAAGCGTAGCAATTTTAGGAGGATATATGAAGCTGGAAAATATGGAAAAGATAACTACGGGTTTTTACAACACACCAATTCACAAGCTTGAAAACTTAAGCAGGAAATACGGCATTAATATATACATCAAGAGAGATGACCTTACGGGATATGCAACAGGAGGAAACAAGCTTAGAAAGTTAGACTATTTGTTAAAGGATGCCTTGGACAAGGAGTGCACAGTCCTTCTTACATACGGAGGACAGCAGACGAACCACGGCAGGCTTACTGCAGCTGTGGCAGCCAGGTTCGGTCTCAGATGCGGAATTATAATGGATGGACCTGCCCCAAAGAAAGCATCAGGAAACCTGATTCTTGACAAGATGATGGGCGCTGATTTGTTTTTCATGGACGACACAAGTTTTAAGGATGAGCAGCCGGACGTAAAGGCAGATAAATACAAGCAGCTTGTGGACAAAACTACTGCTGAAGTAGTGAAGATGTATGAGGATCAGGGTGAAAAAGTATACATGATTCCCATAGGTGGAAGTTCTCCTTTAGGAGCAGCAGGATATGTCATGGCTGCAAAGGAAATAAAAGACCAGCTTGAAGAAATGAAAGTAAAAATAGATTATGTATTCACAGGATTTGGTTCAGTGGGAACATACGGCGGATTGTACTTAGGTGCAAAATATTTTAATGCCGGTTTTGAACCAATTGGAATAAGCATATCTCACAAAAATGAAGAGGAACTGCAGGAAAAGATTCATTATATACAAGAAACAAGCGATTATCTTGAACTGGGAATAGATGTTTCAAGAGACGACTTGTGGATTGAAGAAGGTTATGTTGGAATATCCTACAATATTCCGGATCCAGTAACAAGAAAATACATGTATATGATGGCAAGAGAAGAAGCTATAATTCTTGATGCATGCTACACTGGAAAAGTTTTCAGAGGAATGATAGAAATGATTCATGAGGGAAAAATATCCAAGGATAAAAATGTAATGCTTCTGCACACAGGAGGAATACCCGGAATATTTTCAGACAGCCATTCTCAAGCCATGCAGGAAGAACTTTGGGGAGAAGTTCAAAAAGAATTTAATCTTTAAAATGATCAATTAACAAAAATTTACATACTAACAATCTGAAATGTGTAAATAATAGTATCATAAGCAAACATGAAACAGCTGTTTAATTGATTGCTTTTCAAATAAAAAACCGGCTTTTTAAAGCCGGTTTTTGCATCTATTTATTTAATGCAGCCAGTAAATGATCAAGATTCATGCCATGAACAGCTGCAGCTTCTTCTAATGTTTCCATTTGAGCTCCAGGACATCCAACGCATCCCATTCCGTGAGCCATTAATATTTCAGCAGCTTCAGGTCTTGCATTTATTACTTCGCGGATTACCATGTCTTTTGTAATAGCCATTGCAACTTCCTCCTTTAGTTAGTACATACTTTATATCATTATACATTAGGTTATAAATATATTCAACAAAATAATTTTTAAGAACCAGGTAAATATTTTGTTAAATCATGCAAAGTGCCAAAAAAATTAGCAACGTATTCCTGTTTTGAGAAGCTAAAAACTGTTTGAATAGACAATTGATGTATGATATAATTTAAAAAGTTATGAAGCTGATATACTGTTTAGGTTGACATATGACTATGAACAGATATACAAAGGAGAAACTAATATGCATTGTGAATATAATGAAAAGATCAGTTACATGAAAGAATGTATTCAGAAAAAGAATAAGTTGAAGGGACTTTTAAAACAGACAGAGCAGGACATGATCAGAGAGAAGCTTCTCTTGAACAAACTTGCAAGCGACATTGAAAAGCAAAATCAGGATGTTTTAAAAATTGAATCGACTAATACAACTTCATTATTTTACGCCATATTAGGAGACAAGGAAGAAGATCAGACAAAGGAAAGACAGGAACTGTTGAAAGCCAGGCTCAGATATGACCAGTGCATACATAATGTTGAGTACCTTGCTGAAGAATCAAAAAGGCTTGTTGACGAAATAGCTGAAATAGATGGTTGTGAAGCTGACTATGAAGATCTTATAAACAAAAAGCTTGAAAAAATACACATTGAAGCAAAAGAAACCGGAGAAGAGATTAAGAAGCTCATAAAACGCAAGGAAGGCATGAAAGCAAACATCAAGGAAATTGATGAGGCGATTGCTTCCGGAGAAGAAGCCTTGAATTCTGTGGAAAAAACAATCTACAAACTTGAACGAGCAGAAGGTTGGGGAACTACAGATGTTAAAGGACACATTATGAGATCTGCTTCAGAAAACATAAGTCCAGTTGATGAGGCTAGAAAATACGCTGAAGAATCTCAGAGAATGCTCAGTCGTTTCAAAAAAGAAATTTCTGACATTATAATGATTACAGGATCTGAAATTTCTGTGACTTCATTTGATACTTTTGCTGATTATTTTTTTGATGGGCTCATTTATGACTGGGTAGTGCTGTCTGACATAGGTAAGTCACTTGATACTGTAAAGAACATAAAAAATCAGACAGATAAGGCTATGTCTAAGTTGTATGAGGAAAAAGTAACTGAAGAATTCATGATAAACCAAATAGAAGAGCAAATAAACCGCATCATAGAAAATGCATAAAAATATTGACAAGAAAAATAAATTAATGTAATATAAGTTATCACATGACTGGCGGAATTGTGGGTCACCACGAGGGAGTGTGAAAATTTAAAAGTCGACCGCCTGGGCTGCGTCCAGGTGGTTTTTTTGTATTCCTGGACAATTTCTTAGGAGGAACAATGAAAGAAGCGTGGAAAAGTTTTAAAGGTGGCAACTGGACAAAGGAAATTGATGTAAGGGATTTTATACAGAAAAACTATAAGCCCTATGAAGGAAACGAAGATTTTTTAAGCGTGCCAACTGAAAGAACAAGAAACTTGTTCCAAAAGGCATCTGCTCTCATGAAGGAAGAACTTCAAAAGGGAGTTCTTGATATTGACACTGAACATATTTCAGGAATTGATAATTTTGCTCCAGGGTATCTGGATAAACAAAATGAAATTATTGTAGGATTTCAGACGGATGCTCCTTTAAAAAGGATGCTTAATCCATTTGGAGGAATAAGGATGGTTGAACAGTCCCTGGAAGCTTACGGTTATACTGCACCTCAGGAACTATTGGATGTATTCCACAAGTACAGAAAAACTCACAATCAAGGAGTATTTGATGTATACACTCCTGAAATTAAAAATGCAAGAAGCGTGGGACTTTTAACAGGGCTTCCCGATGCATACGGAAGAGGAAGGATAATCGGTGATTTCAGAAGAATTGCCCTTTACGGAACAGATATTTTAATAGAAAAGAAAAAAGAAGAATATAGTAATATAACTTTGCCCATGAATGAAGAAAACATAAGGGCAAGAGAAGAAATTATGGAACAAATAAGAGCCCTGAAACAGATGAAGTCAATGGCCGCAAAATACGGCTCAGACATATCAAGACCTTCTGAAAATGCAAAGGAAGCTGTACAGGCTGTATACTTTGGATATCTTGCAGGAGTAAAGGAAAACAATGGAGCTGCTATGTCTCTGGGAAGAGTGAGCACGTTTCTTGACATTTATATTGAAAAGGATGTTTGTGAAGGAACTTTATCTGAAACAGAGGCTCAGGAAATCATAGACCAGTTTGTGCTTAAATTGAGAATGGTAAGACATTTGAGGACTCCTGAATACAATGAACTGTTTGCAGGAGACCCTAACTGGGTGACAGAATCCCTTGGAGGAATGGGTCTTGACGGAAGGACACTGGTTTCAAAGACAACTTTCAGATTTCTTCACACATTAACTAATTTGTCATCGGCACCTGAACCTAACATGACGGTTCTTTGGTCAAACAATTTACCGGAAGAGTTTAAAAAATACTGCTCAAAAATGTCCATTGAAACATCTGCCATTCAATATGAAAATGACGATATAATGCGTACAATGCACGGAGATGATTACGGCATAGCGTGCTGCGTTTCTGCTATGAGGATAGGAAAGGACATGCAGTTTTTCGGAGCGAGATGCAACCTTGCAAAGTCGCTTCTCATGTCAATAAACGGGGGCATTGATGAAAAAAGTAATATCAAGGTCATTGACAACATTAAAAAAATCGATTCAGAAGTTTTAAATTATGAAGAAGTATTGGAAAACTACAAAAAAGTCATGGAATATGTTGCAAAACTTTATGTAAACACAATGAACATAATCCATTACATGCATGACAAATACGCTTATGAAGCAGGCCTCATGGCTCTTCACGACTACAATGTGGGGAGGCTTATGGCATTTGGAGTGGCAGGTCTTTCCATAGTGGCAGATTCTCTGAGCGCAATAAAGTATGCACAGGTTAAACCA
This sequence comes from Sedimentibacter sp. B4, assembly GCF_000309315.1. Lineage (NCBI taxonomy): Bacteria > Bacillati > Bacillota > Tissierellia > Sedimentibacter > Sedimentibacter sp. B4. The sequence goes on along the minus strand of NZ_CANG01000038.1, from coordinate 222,376 downwards.
ATCAGAGATGAAGACGGAATAGCTGTTGATTTCAAAATCGAAGGGGATTTTCCAATGTACGGCAATGATGATGACAGAGTTGACCTTATTGCTGAAGAAATACTGGAATTTTTCTCAAAAGAACTTAAGAAACACCAGACATACAGAAACGCTCACCACACACTTTCGGTTCTTACAATCACTTCAAACGTTGTGTATGGAAAGAAAACAGGAGCCACTCCAGATGGAAGAAAATCAGGGGAGCCCTTTGCTCCGGGAGCAAATCCAATGAACGGAAGAGATAAAAGCGGCATACTTGCATCTCTAAATTCAGTGGCAAAATTAAAGTACAAAAATGTATGCGAAGATGGAATATCAAACACATTCACAGTTGTTCCCGAAACTCTGGGAAAACTTGAAAGGCACAGAATAGACAACCTTGCAAACATACTGGATGGATATTTTGTGCAAGATGCCCATCACATAAATGTTAATGTCATGAACCGCCACACATTGTACGATGCAATGGAAAATCCGGACAAATACCCAAATCTTACAATACGTGTTTCAGGATATGCCGTTAACTTCAACAGGCTCACAAGAGAACAGCAGATGGATGTTATAGGCAGGACGTTCCACGACAGGATGTGATGAAGTGCAGGAAGGATATATACATTCAATAGAAACTTTAGGTACTCTGGACGGCCCCGGTATACGCATGGTTGTATTTTTTCAGGGTTGCAGACTAAGGTGCGCTTACTGCCACAATCCTGACACCTGGGCCTTTAGGAAAGGAATAAGTACAACGGCTGAAATAATAGTTGAGAAAGCCAAAAGATACAAGCCCTATTTTAAATTTAATGACGGAGGAGTAACTTTCTCAGGAGGAGAGCCTCTCATGCAGCCGGAGTTCCTGCTGGAATGCCTTAAGCTGTGCAAAAGGGAAGGAATTCATACGGTTCTGGACACTGCAGGTGTAGGTATGGGTGATTATGAAGAAATTCTCAATTACACAGATTTGGTTATTCTTGACATAAAGCATTCAAATTCTATAAAGTACAAAGATATCACAGGTATGGATATAGGATGTTACAATGAATTCAAAGAAGCGTTGATTAGAAATAAGAATGATATTTGGATAAAGCATGTTGTAACGCCGGGAATCAATGACAACTTAAATGACATGAGGGAATTTGAAAAGGAAGTGATTACATTTCCAGATGATATGGTCAAAAAGGTTGAACTTTTGCCCTATCACACCCTTGGAGTGTACAAATACAGCGAATTAAACGTAGCATACAGGCTTGAAGGCGTTGAACCATTGCCGAAGGAGAAACTTGATGAATTGAAGAACTGCCTTTCAATTGAAAAGCTTGTAAGATAGAAAAAGTTAAAAAAGCTGTCCGGCAATGCCGAGACAGCTTTTAATTTTACTTCTAGAAAATCAGGAATCCTGCTGATATAATAATACCGCTGAATAACAGGGTAATTACGCAATATCCCATAACGTCTTTTGCATTCAAACCAGCTATGGAAAGTGCAGGCAATGCCCAGAAAGGCTGTACCATGTTTGTCCATGCATCTCCCCAAGCAATAGCCATTGCAGTCTTAGCCGGGTCAACTCCGAGAGCATGACCAGCAGGCATCATTATAGGAGCCTGTACTGCCCATTGTCCTCCGCCTGAAGGAACGAAGAAGTTAACAATACCTGCACTTAAGAATGAGAACAGCGGGAAAGTCACATTGTTTGAAATGCTTACAAAACCGTTGGATATAACACCAGCAAGAGATATACCTGTTTCAGGATTTGCACCAACCATCATTCCCATTATTCCTGCATAGAACGGGAACTGCAATATGATTCCGGCAGCACTGGCAGCAGCTTCATTAACTGCGTCAATGTAATTTCTAAGGTTTCCATGGAGAAGTACTCCAACAAACAGGAATATGAAGTTTACAAAGTCAAGACTTAAGTTCAAACCAACCTTAGTGAAGTTGTAAACTATATATACAAAACCAAATGCCAAAGTGATTATCCATAAAATTTTGCTTCGTTCCATTTTATCTGCTGGAGAAAATTTGCTTGCATCTTCAGAACGAGCTTCTTTTTCAACTAATAATACAGGGTCAACTTCAACTGTATGTTCTTTGTCAGGTATCATAGCCTTGCATACAAATGGAAGACCAAATATTATAATTCCTGAAATAAATAAGTTCATAGGTGAGAATATAGTATTGCTTGTTGCTATAGTAAATGTGCCGTCAAATATTGTAGGAGCTACTTTTTCAAGAGCGCCCGGGTTAGCTACTTGAAGCGGAATAGATCCGGAAATTCCACCGTGCCATACGACGAAACCTGAATAGGCTGTTGCAATTAAAAGTCTGTAGTCAATTCCCTTTACTTCTTTGGCGATTTCTCTTGCTAGTAAAGCACCTATTACAAGACCAAATCCCCAGTTAATCCAGCATGCTACAACTGATACAAAAGCAGTAATCATAATTCCTCTTACAGGTGTTTTAGCGGCTTTTGCTATCTTTTTAAGCAAGTTTTTGAAAACTTTGGCCTGAGCCATTGCACTTCCAAGTACAAGAACCAAGACCATTTGCATAGTAAATGAAAGTAATCCGAAAAATCCTTTTGGTCCTGCCCAGTGCAGAATCATTTGAAATGGTGATTGTCCTGTTAAAGTCACACCGCCGATAAATGTGATGATTGTCAGAACAATAGCAAAAATAAATGCGTCTGGCAGGTATTTGTTCATAACATATACACAGCCGTTTGTGAATTTTTTAAACATAAAAATTCCTCCTAAATTTTTATTGTATTGGCAATTGCCATTACATTCATATGTAACTCATCATGAAACTTAGATTAAATGAACCACAGTAATTTTATTACTATACTGAATTTAATTCAACCTTATTGAATGTTCCAATTTATTGTTAATGATTAGCAAAGTTGTTAAAAATGTATCAAAAGTGTGTTTATCTTAATAAAGCTCCATTTTTCTCTGCGGAGCTGACAGTTGTTTAACAATTCATAATAATTTTTTATCTTTTTCGAGCATTTGATACGAAAAAAATCTGATTTTGAAGAATAATGAGGAAAAAATTACATTAATATATATAACGGTATAAATAATCAAACGTTTGCACGTCTTAATACATTCAAATGCTAAAAAATGCAGTTGTATCAATGAAGTTATATTTCGTTAAAATTATGTATCTTTTTCTACAGTAATTTTATGCATATATTTGATATAAATGATAAGCAAAATTTTTATATTAATTATATATTACAATCGACGAATGTCCAGGAATGTTTAACAATGATGCAAATAAAATACGCCCTTGAAACAACTAAAATCTATAAATTGTAAAAGGCTGATATTTCACTACTTGATTTTTAAAATGACGTATATGAAATAAATATTTGAAAAAAATTAAAATTTACCATTGACAAATAATTTTGTATGGTATAAAGTAGTCACAACGTTAATCAATTAAATAAAAACTTCTTATCAAGAGAGACGGAGGGATCGGCCCTGTGATGTCTCGGCAACCTGCAGTATGCTGAAAGGTGCTAATTCCGACAAAGGATTCTTTGGGAGATGAGGAGACGGTATATGTATATTGCCCTCTCTTTGTAGAGGGTTTTTATTTTAGGAGGCTTAATGATGTCTGTAGAAACAGTAAGAATTTATTTAAAGCAATTCAACAAGGATAAAGATATTCTTGAAATGGATGAATCAACTGCAACAGTGGAACTGGCTGCTCGAACTCTTGGAACGGCAGAAGCAAGAATAGCAAAATCACTGTCATTTTACAACGGCGATGGTGCAATGGTTATAGTGGTTGCAGGAGATGCAAAAATAGACAACAAGAAGTTCAAGGATGAATTTGGATTCAAGGCAAAAATGCTTGCCCCGGAGGATACAGTAAAATATACAGGTCATGCCATAGGCGGTGTTTGTCCATTTGCTCTATCTGAAAATGTTGATGTCTACCTGGATGATTCCATGAAAAGATTTGAAACAATGTTTCCTGCTTGCGGAAGCAGCAATTCTGCAATTGAACTTACGCTGGATGAGCTGGAAAAAACATCAAGAAGCAAAAAATGGATTGACGTGTGCAAAAATTGGGAACAATAACTTTAATTAAAATATAAATCGGGAAGGTAATATGTTAAACGAATTTTCAAGAACACAGCTTTTGTTGGGCGAAGAAGCCATGGAAAAGTTAAAAAATGCTAAGGTTGCCATATTCGGAATAGGCGGAGTAGGGTCATATGTTGCAGAAGCCCTGGCAAGGAGCGGAGTGGGAAACTTTGTGCTGTTTGATGACGACAAAGTGTGTCTTACAAACATAAACAGGCAATTAATTGCAACAAGAAAAACAATTGGAAGAAAAAAAGTTGAAGTTATGGCTGAAAGGATACTTGATATAAATCCAAAAGCCAATGTTGAAACAAATGAATGCTTTTATATGCCAGACAATGCAGATGACTATGATTTGTCATCATATGACTATGTGGTAGATGCCATTGACACTGTTACGGCAAAGCTTGAGCTCGTAGTGAGAGCCAATGCTGCAGGAGTTCCAATCATGAGTAGCATGGGAGCAGGAAACAAGCTGGATCCAACAAAGTTTGAAGTGACGGACATATACAAGACATCCATGGATCCTCTGGCAAAAGTAATGCGAAGTGAACTTAAAAAAAGAGGAATTAAAAAATTAAAAGTTGTTTATTCAAAAGAAAAACCTATAATACCAATGGACAGCGGAGAAAACAGCTGTAAAACAGGCTGTGTCTGCCCTCCTGGCACAACAAGAAAATGCACATCAAGAAGAGCAATACCAGGGAGTGTTTCCTTTGTTCCTTCTGTAGCAGGACTTATTATCGCAGGCGAGGTAGTGAAGGATATAATAGCTTAAAGGAGGAAACATCGTGGGGACAACTCCATTAATTAAATTAGTAGATTTAGAAAAAAAATATATAAGCCAGAACAATACGGTGACAGCTCTTTCCGAAATAAACCTTGACATACTCAAGGGAGACATATTCGGAATAATAGGAATGAGCGGCGCGGGAAAAAGCACACTTGTCAGATGCATAAATTTTCTGGAAAAGCCAACGGTTGGAACAGTTATAATAGGGGACAAGGATTTATCCCTGTTGAGCGACAAGGAGCTAAGAAGTGTAAGACAGGAAATAGGAATGATTTTTCAGCAGTTTAATCTACTCATGCAGAGAAATGTTGAAGACAATATTTGCTTTCCTCTTGAAATAAGCGGAATGAGCAAAAGCGAAGGAAGAAAAAGAGCCTCGGAGCTTCTGGAACTTGTAGGACTTTCTGACAAGAAAAAATCATATCCTTCGCAGCTAAGCGGCGGACAAAAGCAAAGAGTTGCCATTGCAAGAGCGCTGGCTACAAATCCTGACATACTTCTTTGCGACGAGGCTACCAGCGCCCTGGACCCTACTACAACCCGCTCAATATTGGGGCTTTTGAAGGATATCAATAAGAAACTTGGAATTACAATAATTATCATAACTCATGAAATGGCAGTAGTAGAGGAAATATGCAATCAGGTTGCAATAATTGACAACGGCAGATTGGCAGAAACCGGAAAAGTTGAAGAAGTATTTTCAAAACCAAAGACTGATGCAGCAAAAAAACTTGTATATCACAGCAGCAATGCAGTAAATGAAATGACCGGAAAAAGATGCATAAGAATTGTATTCGACGGAAAATCATCCTTTGAGCCTGTTATAGCAAACATGGTTTTGGAATGCAGGGCTCAGGTTAACATATTGTTTGCAGACACAAGAGACATAAATGGACAGGCATTCGGACAAATGGTCCTTCAGCTGCCTGAAGACGAAATTATATCAGATAAAATTATACATTATCTCAAAAGCAAAAATGTAAATGTAGAGGAGTTGGTTGATTATGTTGGATAATACTACTGTGACAATGCTTATTGAAGGAACAATCGACACTCTATATATGACATTTGTTTCAACCATATTTGCATATATATTTGCCTTTCCCATTGGAATTGCATTGGTTGTTACTAAAAAAGACGGTTTGCGCCCCATGGGACTTTTTAATAGAATTTTGGATGTTACAGTAAATATCGGTCGTTCAATACCATTTTTAATACTATTGATTGCAGTTATACCTTTGACAAAACTCATTGCCGGTAAAAGTTACGGTTCAACTGCCACAATAGTTCCATTGGTAATTGCATCAACACCGTTTATTGCAAGGCTCATAGAATCATCTCTTCAAGAGGTTGATAATGGAGTAATAGAAGCAGCTCAAAGCATGGGTGCTTCTCTTTCGACAATAATTTTTAAAGTATTGGTTCCGGAAGCAAAATCTTCTCTCATTGTTGGAGGAACAATTGCAATAGGAACAATCCTCAGCTACTCTGCCATGGCAGGAGTTGTTGGAGGAGGAGGACTGGGAGACATAGCCATACAGTATGGATATTACAGGTATCAAAAAGAAATAATGCTGATTACCGTAATACTGTTGATAATACTTGTGCAGATTCTGCAGTCCATAGGAATGAAAATCGCTAAAAAAACGGATAAAAGAGTTGTTTAGTCAAAATTATAGTTAACAAGTACAAGAAATACAAGATATGATGTTCAGGTCGTACCCGGGAGAAAGATCCGTTCATATATTCATAATTTCAAAGTACTCAATATAAAAGACATAAGGAGAAAATTATGAAAAACATTAAAAATTATTTTATTATTAGTAGTTGCAGCACTTGCTCTTGGAGCAGCAGGCTGTCAGAAAAAAGAAGAAGCACCTGCAGAAAAGCCTGCAGCCGAAACACCTGCAGCTGACACTGCAGAACTTAAAAAGATCACAGTTGCTGCCACAGCAGTGCCACACGCAGAAATATTGGAACAAGTTAAGGAAGACCTCAAGGCTGAAGGCTATGAACTTGAAATAGTAGTATTTTCAGATTATGTACAGCCAAACCTTGTAGTTGAAGCAGGAGACATCGATGCAAACTTCTTTCAGCACAAACCATACCTGGATGATTTCAACAAAGAAAACAAAACAAACATTGTTCCTGTAGCTGTTGTTCACTATGAGCCTCTTGGAATATATCCTGGAAAGTCAAATGACCTTTCAAACATTCCTGACGGAGCTTCAATTGCAGTTCCAAATGATACAACAAATGAAGCAAGAGCTCTTCTGCTTCTTGAAGCAAACGGACTTATTAAAGTTAAAGAAGGCGCAGGACTCTCTGCAACAAAAAACGACATAGTTGAAAATTCTCACAATCTTGAAATTGTAGAGCTTGAAGCTGCACAGGTAGCAAGAGTTGCAGGGGAAACAGATTTCGTTGTATTAAACGGAAATTACGCCCTTGACGCAGGATTTAATGTTGCAACTGATGCCCTTGCTAAAGAAGAACAGGATTCAGAAGCAGCTCAGGTTTATGCAAACATCCTTTGTGTAAAAGCAGGCAATGAAGAAAGAGAAGATATTAAAGCTTTGATTGAAGTATTAAAAAGCGATAAAATTAAATCATACATTGCAGAAACTTACAAAGGTGCAGTTATAGCAATGGACTAATAAACAAAAATAACACCTGATGTGTTATTAGGTTGATGACTAAGTAACTTTTGACGTTGTCATTCTGAGAGCTTGCTCGAAGAATCTCATGTTTTAAAGATGAGATCCTTCACTATCGTTCAGGATGACAGCGTCGGGGTTTGTCAACAGTCTGACATGATCAGGTGTTATTTTTTTATATTAATCTTTGGGCGATGATTAAACTTCTATAACTGTTCCTGGATTTAAAATGTTGTTAGGGTCGAACAGTTTTTTTATTCCTCTCATTAAATCAAGCTCAGTGGAGGATTTTTGTAACTTCAGGTCATTGATTCTTAGTTTTCCGATTCCATGTTCACCGGTAATTGTTCCGTTGTACTTGAAGCATGTTTTGAATATTTTTTCTTTCAACTCCTCAGCGTAAGGTGGCATTTTTCCATCAACAAGCACAATGTCGCTGTGTATGTTGCCATCGGCAATGTGGGCTGTGATATTTGTTATGGTGTTGTATTCCTCAGCCAGTGATTTAAGTTCTTTGAGGTATGCAGGAACATCAGCAACTGCAACAGCAGTGTCGAAAGAATGGCCTATGATATCCTTTATGAGCTCGTAGTGCTGGCTTCTTATTAATAACAATTCATCCTGTTCGCTCTTCTTGCCTGCAAACAATGTTTCGTATGAATTGTTCTTTTCGCATATATCATTTATGAGACTGCATGTTTCATAAAGTGCAGCTTCTGTTTTTTCTGATATGATTATCATGAGGTCTGCATTTCCTTTTTCAGCCTGCCACTGTGTGCCCAGCATTTTTGCAGTGTCAACAAAAAGATGTTTGTCCTGATATTCCACAGCCAGTGGTGTAGCTCCGCTTTTTAATATTTCAAGAACCGCTCTTGATGCATTATCAAAGCTTTCAAAGGGTGCAATTATTGTTGCTGAATACTTATCCTTGGGATAAATTTTAAGTATTATTTTTGTGACAACAGCCAGTGTTCCTTCGCTTCCTATAATAAGCTGCATGAGATTGTAGCCTGCGTTGTTTTTTATGAGCTTCCCTCCAAGCTCCATGATTTCACCTGATGGAAGAACAACTTCCATTCCCTGAATGTGCTTGCGCATTACGCCGTGTTTTACAGCACGGGCTCCTCCGGCATTTGTAACTGCCATGCCTCCCATCTGTGCTCCTTCATCCCCAGGGTGGACAGGAAATCCTACGCCTTCGTGGTTTTCTAGTTCTTCAAGGAGATCATAAAGCGTTACTCCGGCTTCAAGTACGGCCACCATGTTGTCTTCATCAATTTCAATGATTTTATTAAGCCTTTCAGTTGAAAGAATTATGCTTTCTCTTACAGGAGTGCAGGCTCCGCAAAGACCGGTTCCTCCTCCTCTTACAACCACCACAATATTGTGTTCATTTGCATACTTCATTATTTTAGAAATTTCATCAGTGTTTTTAGGCTTTACAACAATGGAATTTTCATTGGCTTCAGGCCTCATTGCCATTTCAACCTGGTCATACATATATGAAATTTTCTGGGACGGATTAGTGATTACGTAATCTTCACCAACAATACCGATTAATTCATTTACAGTTTTTAATTCCATGGTTCCTCCTGTGACAAATCTCTTATGAGCTGAGGTATAATTTCATAAATATCTCCCACATAGCCGTAGTCTGCTATGGAAAAAATAGGGGCTGATGGGTCAGAGTTTATTGCTATTATGGTTCCTGATTCTTTCATACCCGCCAGATGCTGAGGTGCTCCGGATATACCGCAGGCTATATAGACTTTTGGTTTTACACGGTTTCCGCTGTATCCAACCTGAAAGGCGCTTGATACCATGCCTGCATCAACTAATGCTCTGGATGCTCCCATTACTCCGCCTATTGTATCTGCAAGATCCTGAATCATTTTCAGATCTTCTTTTTTTCTTATGGCTCTGCCTGCTGCCACAACTATTTGAGCTTCAGTTATGTCGTCTTTTTCATCGGAAAATATTCTAAGAATTTCAGATTGTGGATAGCTGTCCATGTATGGCTTCATTTCAACAATATTTATTTTTGCATCTACATCTATTTCAGCTTCAGAAAATTCCTTGTATCTTATGGTTGCAATCTGAGGATAAGTTACAGTCTTTATATGAGCAAGTATGTTGTCGCTGAACGCAGGACGTATTTGTATGAGATTTCCGTCTTCATCAATTTTTAAATCCGTACAGTCTGCCGTAAGTCCTGTCTTTAATGCTGCTGCAATTCTAGGGGCCAGGGAACGTCCGAAGTTGGTTGCTCCTATTAGAACCATTTTAGGCTTGTGTTCATTTATGAAATCAACAATGTTTTTCTTGTAAAGATATTCTTCGGGATTAGAAAAAACATCTGATTTTATGTAATATACAGTTTCTGCTCCTCTTTGATTAAGCTCTTTTAAGTCAATTCCTGCGGGGCCAACCATAAGACAGCTGATTGGTTCATGCAGCTCTTTTGCCAGTTCCTTAGCCTTTCCAAGGAGCTCATAACTAATTTTGTGAATGGAACCATTTTTATGTTCTGCTAAAACTAATATTCCAACATTGTCCATGGCGCTACCTCCTGGTTCCTTTTGTCTTGTTTTGAATTATTTCTTTAAATGTATTGTAATCGTTTCTTATAATTAAGCTTTCTCTTTTAATGGCCCTCGGAATTTCAATTTTTGAAACCTTTGTAGGAGAACCCTTGAAGCCTGTGGATTCTTCTGAAATATAATCTGACAAGTCTTCAAGCGATATTTTTTTTACATCAATTAACATGGACTTAAGCTTTCGGTTTACAGTAGGGAGTTTCGGAAAATTAATATTTTTAGTAACTCCTATGAGGGCAGGCATCTTCATTTTTCTTATTTGTTTGCTGCCGCAAATTTCTTCTGTTTCCACTGTTATATGTTCATTATTAGTTTCAATTATTTTATCAACATAGTAAGCATGTGGAATGTCTAAAAATTCAGCAACTTCAGCTCCGACCTGAGCAGTGTCGCCGTCAACGGATTTTTCACCGCATACTATTAAATCGAAGTTTCCAAGATACTTAACAGCAGATGACAATGTCATTGCTGTGGCGCAGGTGTCAGCGCCTCCGAATTTTTTGTCTGTTAAAAGAATTCCTTCATCAGCTCCACGGGCATAAGCATCTCTTAAGGATTTTTCTGCTTTTGGTGGTCCCATGGTTAATACAGATACTGTTGCACCAAATTGGTTTTTTATGTTTACTGCTGTTTGAAGGGCGTTAATATCAAATGGATTGATTTCAGATTCAGCTGATGATCTGTCAACAACGCCTCTTTCGCAGTCAAATTTCACTTTAGTCATATCAGGTACTTCTTTGACAAGCACAAGTATATTCATTTTTAACTCCTAGTGGTTAAAGTATTTTACTTTTAATGGATTTGTGGTCTTACCACTATTATAATATATCATCATAGAAATTTCAAGCATTATTTATAAAATATTATGTAGATGAATATTTAAAACTATTGTTAAATTATTGCAACAATTTATTGAAATATTTATTCAAATGGTATAAAATTGTAAGTATTATAACATATAAGGAGCAACCATGTTCGAAACAATTGAAAATAAAAAAATATCCCAAATGGTAATAGAACAGATACAGGGTATGATCATGAGAGGCGAACTTAAAAATGGCGACAAGCTTCCTCCTGAAAGAGAACTCACCCAAACCTTAAATATCGGACGCCCTGCATTGAGAGAAGCATTAAAGGCCCTGGAAGTAATTGGTGTTATTGAAAGCCGTCACGGACAGGGAAATTTCGTTGTAAATAACACAGAAAACAGTGTGTTTAAACCGCTTTCTCTATCTTTCAAGCTTTCCAACGGAAATATTGAAGAAATTCTGGAGCTGAGGCGCTTAATTGAAGACTACACAGTGAAGCAGGCAGCTATTCTGGCTGATAAAAAAGACATAGTGATACTTCAGGAAATACACAATGCTATGGTAAATGCAGATACTACAGAGCAAAAGTCGCAGTACGATAAGCAGTTTCATTATGAAATTGCTAGAATCAGCAAAAACATATTGATAAACAGCTTGCTTGAAAGTACGTCATATCTTTTTGACAGTTTTATCAACAAGACTGTTAGAATGGCTTTTTTCGGCGAAGATTCAATAGACAAAATTTATGAAGAACACCTTCGTATAATTGAGGCTATTGAAAAACACGATGCCAAAGAGGCTGCCAGAAGGATGCATATTCATATGAACAACATAGATGTGTATTTGCTCAATGAACAATAATTAAATCAAAAGGTGGTTTCCGGTATGGAAACCACCTTCTATTATGCTATGCCGAATATGTTTGTGAGAAGAACTATAATAGGAAGGGCTATTATTGTTTTTTCAAGGAATAAAGCAAGCACTCCTTTGAAATCAACAGGCATTTTTGATGTAATTATAAGAGTTCCCACTTCTGTCATGTAAATTATTTGAACCAGTGACAATATTCCTATTATAAACCTTGTTTTTAAGGACACGATGTTTGCAGCAAGGACAGCAGGAAGGAACATATCTACAAATCCTACGATGGTTGCAGGAGCTGCAGCAAATGCTTCTTCTACACCAAGCATCTGCAGGTAGTATCCAAATGGTACTGAGAGCCATTGAAATATGGGTGTGTAAGTAGCAAGTATGCAGGCGATGGTTCCAAAGGACATTACAAGAGGAGTGAGCTGGAATACAATGCCCATAAACATTTCAAATCCTTTGTTTAAAACACCCTTGGCATCTGGTGCTGTTGCGGCTCTTTCCACAGCAAGTTTCAGAGCCCATTGGGATTTTGTTATTCCTTGCGGTTCAACTTCATTTACCTGCTTACCTACAGGAGCATAATATTCATTGGGATACTTGCTCAAAGGCGGAATTCTTGTCATTATTACTACGCTCAGTATTCCTGTTATTGTGAGTATTGCATAAAATGGAATGAACAGGTGTTCAACTTTTAAAAGTGCAGCAATAACAAGGCAGAAGGGAAGAGATACTGCAGAAAAACATGTGGCAATTGTAATGGCTTCTCTTGCTGTATAGTAACCCTGTTCGTACTGTGTTGTTGTAAGAACGACTCCAACGTTACAGTTTCCAACCCAGGATGCAAGAAGGTCAATTGCAGATCTGCCAGGAAGTTTGAAAAGAGGCTGAGTAAAATTTCTGACCAATGTTCCTGTGTAGTCCATAATGCCGAAGTCCATCAAGAGAGGAATCAGAAATGATGCTGCAAAAAACCATGCAACCAGGGTTTTTAAAAGTGACAGCATTGTTCCGCCTGTGTCGCCGGAAATCACGTACTCAGGTCCTACGTTAAAATAAACCATCAAGACTACCACAGCACCTATTATTTTAAAAAGCAGATAAAATGGGCTGGAGGTAAAAAGTTTTGATAAAAGCTTGTTGTCAATAATTGCCTTAGGCTTAAGTAACGAAGTAATTGCTGTCATTATTGCAGATATCAGAATAAATATTGTTATTAAAGTTGGAGCTGCAGGAGCTATTAAGGCTGCCAGCCATTCGGATAAAATTCCTATTGGTATGTTTACGGAACCATTCCATGGCAGGGGGAAAAGAAATATAAAAACTCCAAGTGCTGATGGTATTGCAAATTTCATTATGCTTTTAGAATCTATTTTTGTTGTATTGTCATTGTTCATGATGTTCTCCTTTAATTTTTAAAAATATCCATTTTTTCAATTCTGTCAAAAGCTTCCTTAAGCTTTTCAACACCAACTGTGCAGGCAAGTCTCAAATATCCTTCGCCGCAGTCTCCAAATGCAATTCCCGGGATTGTCAGAACGTGAGCTTCCTTTAGTATTGCATCGCTTGCTTCTATTGAACTCAATCCTGTTTTTTTGATGTTCACAAACAGATAAAATGTTCCCTTGGGGCTTATGACAGACATGTTTGGTATGTGGTTGATTCTGTCTGCTGCATAAAATACGCGGTCCTTGTATTCTTTTATGATTTCAGGCTGTATTTCTTTTCTGTTTCTCAAGGCATGAATGGCTCCTCTTTGAGAAATGGAAGGGGAAGTAAACACAAGATTTTCATTTATCTGCTGAATTACATTGATTATGTAGACAGGTGCAATTATGTTTCCTATACGCCATCCGGTCATGGTGAAGTTCTTGGAGAAACTGTTTATTATTATTGTTCTTTCCTTCATGCCTTCAATAGATGCAATAGGAATGAATGGTTCGTTGAAGCTGAAAGAAGTATAAATATCATCGGAAATAACAATGAGGTCATACTTCACTGCAATGTCCCTGATGCTTTCAAGTGTTTGTCTTGACAGGATGTTGCCTGTGGGATTGCATGGTGAATTTATTATTATTGCTTTTGTTCTTTCATTGATTAATTTTTCAAGTTTATCAAAGCTTATTTGAAAGTCCTCTTCTTCATAGGTGGAAAGCTCCACGGGTATTCCTCTTGCCAGTTCAACCTGCTGATAGTAAGGGGTGAAGTATGGTGCCTGCAATATGACCTCATCGCCATCATCGAGAATTGCTTCAAGAACCAAGTACATTGCCAGACATCCGCTTGTTGTTACAAATATTTCTTTATCATGGACGTCCAGTGCATATTCTTCTTTGTAGAATTTGGCTATTTCGCATCTAAGCTCAGGGTCACCTCTAAAATCCGTATACTTTGTGTGTCCCTGTCTTGCATCCTTAAATGCGTTATCAATTATGATGTTGTGAGTAATCAAATCAGGATCACCAAGACTTAAATTGATTACATCATCGAAATTTTTAGCAAGTTCATCCACCTGGCCCATAGGGGTGGAGTTATTTTTCCAGTATCTTTTTGATATAAATTTATTTTTCATTATACCTCCGTAAGGTTATATTAAGGTAAGACCTCTAATGTATAACTATTATAACATACCTTTATAAATACACAACAATTTTTTTAAAAATTAAATGTTTTTGAATACAAAAAGCACATCGGAATATTTCTGATGTGCTTTTATGTTAAATTACTAAGGTATAGCTACAAATACGAAGATATTTCCATTAATGTTCATGTTGTCAGCTGTCAAGTCAACATTGATTTCATTTATTATTACCTTCATTATCATTGCTTTTGTTGCTCTGTTGACTGTTAAAACTTCGGGTACCATGACTGCTTTCGAATCGCCTGCAAATTCTAAAAGACCGTCAATCAACTGCTTCAGTGGAACTTCAACTAAAGTTGCATTATTTTCATCAGATGCATAAATAATCAATTCATTATCTATAAACTTTTGGTTTATGGTATAATTTTTACCGTCGAGATTTATGTCTCCGATTTTTACTTTTTCACTAGCGCTTGTGAAGATGTTCGCTTTGATAAATTTATCATATCCTTCAATATCCATCTGTTTGCTGACGTCAAGCATGGCGTACATGAATCGAGGTTCTTCCTCAGGCAAATAGATTCCATACTGAGGGTTGAAACCGTAAATTTTGTCGAAGTTCCCGTAATAGCTGTTTTCTTTTGCATACTTTTCAGGGAAAAATTCAACGTCATCAAGATATCCCATCCTGAACATATAATCTGTGATGCTGGTGATTTCATGTCTGTCCTGTACAGTAAGATCTGACTTTGGAATTATTTCATTGTTCTTCAGCATTTCATTCCTTGCAAGAATTTCCTCAAGCCTGGATTTTTGAGAGTTCATGGAAACAGTGAACGCATCCACGGGAGGAATGATGGATATGACTGCAAAACAAGCTGCAAGAAGAACAATCGCTCCAGGATTTTTATTTTTTCTTAAAATTAACATCAGCGCTCCTGTTATGGAAAATATTCCAAAGAGCACAACATAGTACCTTGATTCTGTTATTCCATATGCTTCAATTCGTATATATGAAGAAACAAGCTGCATTGCCACCAGTGGAATCAGCACATAGGGAAACACTTTTCTGAACATGACTGCAAGACGGTTTGTAAGATTTGATCCAAGTATATAAATAACGTAGACTGCTGCTGAATAACCAAGCACCATTGGTCCCACCTGACCTACCGGCCACACTCTTGTTGATAGAATCTTGATGAAGTATATTATCAGCACTATTGAAAATATTGAGATCAGAGGAATTGTAATATATGAAACCAATATTTCCAAAACTCTTGGATACGTGTATGCAATTTCGCTTTTCTTTATGTCTTCTTCTTCCTGAGAATTAAATTTTGGAAGCAGAGACAAATAGTAAACAGGAAGAAAAAATGTAAATACTATGTTTGCACTGTGGGCATATGCTTTGTAGTCCAGGTTGAACAAGAGAAGATCTATTGCTGAAATAATTGCAGCTATGCCTAAGAACATCACACCACTGTAAAGAACTGAAATAAATGCTGATTTGAAATGAGCCAAAAAAACATTTCCGAAATTCATCTTATTTTTTGATGATGGAATGTAAAGTGTTGCTGCAAATACAGCAAAGACAATTACAAACAAGTGCACAACCATTGACTGCGATGTACTTCCATTAGTCATGAACAAGTAATAAGCTGCTGCAGAAACAAATGAAAGTATATTTAACATGAGAGAATATTTTCTTAAATTGTTGAAGCGTTCAACTGCAAACTGCAGCCCAATGGACAAAAATGCTCCGAAAATACAGGAAAAAGCAATTCTTGCAAGAATGTTGTCATCAAAGTGGTTGCCTTGTATTTCGGTGAAAACTATTGATGTTATTGTGACTAAAAACAATATAGCTGCAGGGAACCTGGCCACAGTCGATTTTAAATTTGCCGAAGTTGTGTTTATAAAATTCTTTATTTTGCTCATATAATCACCTTGTACAAAGAATTTTGCACATTCCTTTCATTTGTCTAGACGTAAGTTATTCTAAATTGTTCCCAATTAATTGTTCTAAACATATTTTTTAGTTATGTGATAAAATTTATCTTTTGAGTGCCGATATCTAATATAGGTTTAAAATAAAAAAGGACAAAAGTTATGAATAAAACAGAAAACGGTTTGCACAAGTATATAACAGAACCCATAAATCATTTGATAAATAATGTGTTAAATATTGAAAAACAAAACAATGGAATTTCACATAATGTTAAAAAGGAACTTAATCCGGTTATAAGGGAATTAGAATCAAACATCAGCAAATTAGACAAGCTGGTGGTTCTCATAGAAAACATGAACAGAAAAATTTCTTTTGAAGGAATTCTTGAATATATCTACATGAATTTTACTGAATTCATTCCATATTCCCACATTGGAATTGCCCTTCTGAAAGAAGAAGGCAAATCGCTTGAAGCTTCCTACGGTATTTCAGCACCATTTTTAAGCGATCTTCCCAAAAGGATGATGGGAATAAAGGCAGAAATAAGCAGCACAAGCCTTGAAAATATAGTTAAAAACGGTACACCGAGAGTAATTAACGACCTTAAGACCTATACAACACACAAAAACACAGAATACAACAAGATATTGCTTGAAGCAGGAATTAAATCGTCAATAACACTTCCTCTTAAAATAAATGATAAACCCATAGGAATAATATTTTTTTCAAGCACAGAAAAAAATATATACAAGGAAGAACACATTGTATTTCTTGAAACGCTTTCAAGCAGCATTGCATTAAGTCTGAACAAAAATATTTTCATAGATGAAATGCTTTACAGTACACTTCTTGCACTTACAAAAATGGCTGAAGCAAGAGATGAGGATACAGGTGATCATCTTGACAGGATGACGGCCTATGCTGTTAAGATATCTGAATTTTTAATGGAAGACAGACGTTTTGAAGATATTATCGACGTGTCATTTTTAAAGAATATTGAGCGATTCAGCCCAATGCATGATATAGGAAAAGTTGGAGTGAAGGATGGAATTTTGCTAAAGCCCGGAAGACTTACAGCTGAAGAATATGATGAAATGAAAAGACATGTTGCTTATGGTGTCGAGGTTTTAAGAAGTGCAGAAAGCAACATTGCTAAATTAAGTTACAGCATGTTTCAGATGGGTATAGAGATTGTGGAAGGACATCACGAAAAATGGAATGGAACAGGGTATCCTGGACACAAATCAGGAAGAGACATTCCATTAAGCGCAAGAATTGTTGCAGTTGCAGATGTATTTGATGCTCTCACAAGCAAGCGTCCATACAAGAAGCAATTTTCTTTTGATGAAAGTTTCAACTATATGGTAGATGAAAGAGGAAGTCATTTTGATCCGGAAATCATTGATTCTTTCATACGTCACAAGACAGAATTTTACGATTTATACATGAGTTTTGAAAGCAACAGGCAAGCTTGAACTAAGCTTGCCTGATTTATATTTTATTTTCTTAAAGTTTTTAAAGCACCGCTCCAGGCTATTACCTGGTTTAAAACATCATTGACTGAAGTTTCATGGCGTGGATCCGGTTTAAACACGCTCATGTTTTCAAAGTCTGTGAACAATGAAAGCATTACCTGGGCTCTTACATCTGCCATTTGAAGTTCAGCTGCAACCTGCCTTAAATGTTCGGCTGCTCTGGCACCTCCTGCACTTCCGTAGCTGACTATTCCGCAGGCTTTGTTGTTCCATTCAACTGACAAAAAGTCTATTGCATTTTTCAATGCCCCTGGAATGCTGTGGTTGTATTCAGCAGTAACAAACACAAAACCATCAAATTCCTTGATTTTTGCAGACCATTTTTTTGTGTGGTCCTTTGTATACTGCTGCATCATTGCAGGATATGGCTCGTCATAAAGCGGAAGATCATAATCCTTTATATCCACCAGTTCAAACTGAGCATCCTCACGTTTCTTTGCTATATCATAAACCCACTTTGCAACAGCTTCACCGTTGCGTCCAGGTTTTGTGCTTCCTAAAATTATACCTATTTTATTCATTTATTCCTCCTGAATTATATATGTTATCTTATTTAAGTTTTATACTACTTATGTTGTATAGATACCCTGAAATAACAAGAACGAAACATTAATTTTTATCTGTTGAAAATAATATTACAATATGCTAATATTATCCTGATACTTAAAATGCGAATACAGAAGGGGAATATAAACATGAGAAATTATGTAATTTTTACAGAATCAACTGCAGACCTTCCGATTGATATAATTGAAGAACTAGACATTAAGGTTATACCCATGGTTTTTGGTTTTGAAAATGAAAGTTATGTGGATTATCCTGACCACAGGGAGCTGGATATAAAGGTTTTTTATGAAAGACTGAAAAATGGAGAGCGTTCAACAACAGCTCTTGTGAATTCAAAAACATTTGAAGAGCATTTTTCACCTGAACTGGAAAAAGGAAATGACATATTGTACCTTGGTTTTTCATCAGGACTAAGCGGCACTTACCAGGCATCTCTCATTGCTTCCGAAGAACTTAAAGAAAAATATCCTGAATCAGTTATAAAATGTGTAGACACCAAAAGCGCCAACATAGGACAAGGGCTGTTGGTATATTCTGCTGCAAAATTGAAAAGAGACGGATATTCACTGGATCAGGTTCATGATTGGGTAATTGAAAATATTCCGCACACATGCCACTGGTTCACTGTTGATGATCTTAACCACTTAAAAAGAGGTGGAAGAATCAGCGCTGTAAAAGCAACCATAGGAACTGCATTGAATGTGAAGCCAATTCTTCACGTGGACGATGACGGAATGCTTATGGCTGTTGACAATGTAAGGGGAAGAAAAAAATCTCTGGGAGCACTTCTTGACAAAATGACAGAAACATGCGTGAACCCGGAAGGACAGACCATTTTCATCGGCCACTGCGACTGTCTGGAAGATGCAGAATATCTGGCTAAAATGGTCAGAGAAAATTTCAGTGTAAAAGAAATAATTATCAACGACATAGGTCCCATAATTGGTTCGCACCTGGGCCAGGGTGGAATAACTTTGTTCTTCTTCGGAACAAAGAGATAAGCATAGGAAGTAAATCGAGAGAGCTATGGCTCTCTCAGACTTTTGACAAACCATTATGCTGTCATACTAACGACAGTGAAGGATCTCATCTTGTTTACCTTAAAAAACCATTGACATATGGCAATGGTTTAGGATATAATTACTTTTGCTGAAAGGCACTGTGGAGAGATGTCCGAGTGGTTTAAGGAGCACGCCTGGAAAGCGTGTATACGGGAAACTGTATCGGGGGTTCGAATCCCCCTTTCTCCGCCAAAATGAAATTAAATAATATAATGTAAAATACCCGCAATCCTTTAGGAGGCGGGTTTTTGTTTTTAGGAAATATTGTTGTAAAAGCTTTATTCTTTAGATGTATTTCGACAAAATGTTGTAAAAGAAGCTAAAATTATACCCCAATTATTTTTTAAAATTTAATAAGTTGAACTTAAATAACATATTACGACAATTTGTAAATATCACAGTTGCTATAATAAAAAATATTATTGCGATGCTGTGATGTATGTTCTAAAACTGGGCACCTGGGACATATGGAGCAAGTGGTGCAACCGGCCAACTAATTTAGTTGGTTTTATTATGTTCAAAATAAATCAGCAAAGAATAAATATCTTTTATAAGGTGATTGTATTGAATACAAAATTATTAAAAAATAGTTTAACTTTTTTTAAGGATAAGTCAGATGAATCAAAGATATTGGTTTCTTATAGATTTATATCGTTTATTATAACATCTGTTTTTTATTTTTTAAATAATCAAGGACATGACTTTATAAGAAAAATTGTCATTATTGGGTGTATTTTTGTTTCATCGGTGATTTTATCTTACTTGTACCCAATATACGAAAAGTCGCAAAAAAGCATTAAAATTTTACTTGTTATTGAAATTGTGGGAAATACATTGCTTTTGGTGCCGACGGGTGGAATTAACAGCCCATTCATTTGGTATAGTTTAAATACAATTTTAATAAGCGTTGTATTTTTGAAAAAGGGTTTTGGCTGGGTGATTTTTTTAATATACCTTTTATGTTATGGAATAATTATGAAATATTTTACAAATAATAGCACATACGTTCCGGAATCTATAATTAAAGACTCCAATCTTTTATTAAGTTTTATTATGATAGTTGTTGCTTTTCAAGTTATAGTAATTTCCATTAATAAGACTAAAGAAACAAGCAAAAATCTTGAAGAAACTAATATTCAGCTAAAAATAGCAAATGTCAGGATACTTGAATCCCTAGATCATATTAAGGAATTATATCAATCAGTAAGTATTTTAGCTAATCAAGGAAATAGAGAAGGAATAATAAAACTTTCATTTGATCACATTAAAAGAATTACTAAAACAAATGTTGTTTTTTACTATGACATAACAGCTGAATATAGCAAAATACTTTCATCTGATGAGAATTACCATAATTTACGCTCAATTGAAGAACATATATTAAAAGACATGGACAATATTGAATTTAATGTTCCATATGAGTTATGTCTGTGTGATGCTAATTTTTTAATTATGCATGTTGGAAACAACTATTCAACATATGGTTTGCTAGGGATGGAAATTACAACAAATCAAGAAAGTATAATTTATGAAAACAGTGCTTATCAGCTGCAATTTTTATCTGAACTTCTGTCTAATGCATTTGAACGATTAACTTTAGAAGAAGTTAATGAAAGATTGCTTATTTCAGAAGAACAAAATAGAATAGCCAATGAGATACATGACAGCGTGTTACAAAGACTCTTCAGTTTATCCTGTGGAATGTTTTCAACAATAAAAAATTTAAATTCTTGTAAAATAAAAGATATTGAAGAAGATTTAAATGTTTACAGAAATACTATTGATTTAACAATGAAAGAACTTAGAGATAAAATATATGGTCTTAGCTGGAAGAAGACGGGAAGCAGCAGTTTTAGTGCAGACATAAAAAGATATGTTGATGACATAAAAAAATTTAATAATGTCACTATTCCATTCAGCATTTATGGAAGTTTGGAAATTCTTACAACAGAACAAAAGAAAGCACTATATAGAATGATATGTGAAGGATTAGGAAATGCAGTTCGACATGGAAAAGCAAGAAATATTGAAATTATATTGGATATTTCTGCTGAAAGAACACTTCTCAGCATAATTGATGACGGAGTAGGTTTCGATACAAAAGAGATGATACCGAGTTCAACAAGTGGATTAGGCTTACAAAATCTTCATCAGTTATCGAAAATTTTACATGGAGAAATAAATATTGAAAGTATGAATGGAACTAAATTGACAATTACATTTCCTAATATGCTATTGAAAGGAGAAGCTGCAATATGAACGTACTGGTTGTAGATGATCATCCATTGGTGAGAAAAGGAATTTCAACAACACTTTCTTGTGATGAAGATATTGATGTGGTAATGGAAGCCTCGTGCATAGATGAAGCACTTTCATTAATTAATTCTAAAAAACCAAATTTAGCTATAGTTGATTTAAATTTAGGCAAGGAAGATGGATTGGAAATAATTAAAAGATCTAAAGTTAAGGGAACAACTACTAAATTTTTAATATTTACTTCATCTGTAAAAAAAGAAGATTTCATCAGGTCAGAAGAAGAAGGTGTAGATGGTTACATATTAAAGGATGCTTTTTCTGAAGATATACTGTATGCAATACATATTGTTCTTAGAGGGAGGAAGTTCATTGATCCGGAAATTACGAAATATCAGGTGGAAAGTACATTATCTAACTGTTTTACAGAATTGACGCCCAGAGAATATGATGTGTTAGTTGAAATTGGCAAAGGATTAAGCAATGGAGAAATAGCAAATAAGTTATTTATATCTGAACACACAGTAAAAAAACATGTTAGCAGTATATTATTAAAACTTCAATTGAGTCATAGAACACAAGCAGCACTGCTAGTAAATCAAGCAGTCAATCTATATGGGGGTATGGTGAATGCGTAAAATAAAATTGCTAAGAAAAAATTTATTTTTATATGTATTATTTTCTCAATGAGCATAATAGGGGTTGGTTATGCTGCTTGGAATGATGATACAACAATTAATTTATCTTATAAAACAGGCTTTATTGATCCGATTTTCATAATTGATAGTTCTGAATATATTCATACTGTAAAGGATGGAGCATTATCATTAACCCCATCTCAGGATGGCAATACATTGATTGTCAAAGGTGAAGTTTATCCTGATTTTAATGAGAATATATTGGTTAAGATAATGGATAATGGCACAATACCAACTGTTTTTAATGAATTATTTGAAGAAAACGGCAATGTTTCAGAATTAAATATCAATAAAAATGTCAATAAGAATACGGAATCTTTTACACTAAATATCAGTCCGAATAATGATGAAGAACTAATGCAGTTATATGAATCATTCTCCACCCTTGATGAAGAATCTTTAAGCCTGGAGCAACAAATAGAAATACTTAAGGAAAAAATAAATCTTTATAGCAAAGAAAGAAAATATGAATTTGAGTACAAACTAAGTTTCGAACAAGGTTTATAAATATGGTGATGGAGGATATATGAAAAGTAAGTTAATGATAATTTTTATTTCAATATTTATTTCTGTAACATTATTGACAGTTGGATATTGTTTTTGGGTAAAAGATTTACACATTATAGGCAGTATAAATGTAGTTCCGGATCCTGAAAAACTGGAAGCGATGAAAATGCAGCTTGAAGAATTGGAAAGTGAATTAGAATCACAAAAAGCTTTTGAAGAACAACAAAGAATACTTGAAGAGCAAAAATTACTTGAAGAGCAAAAATTACTTGAAGAGCAAAAATTACTTGAAGAACAAATGATTTTAAACCAAAATCAAAGTGCAGTTACAGAGCCAGAAGTTAATAATACGATTATTGATAATTTAAACAATGAAACAAAGGATTCTGGCAATGAACCTGAAGAAAAAGACATAGAAACAGAAAAATCAAGTGCTGCACCACAAGAGTCAAGCATTGAACCTGACAATAGCGCAAGCCAATGATAATTAACAGTTAAAAGTTATATTATATTATCAAAAAGAGGACGAGCATGTTATCTTCCAGCAAATATCTGCCTACAAGAAATTCAGTTTTAAATATTAGTTTTGTTATAGGAACAGTAATAATTATATATATGTTAGATAATTATTCGGCAAAATTAAGTATAGACCGTTCAATAGCTTCAAATATTATAGAGCCATTATTATGGGGTTGCATATCTGTTTATGTTTGGAGATTGCCAAGCATAAAATCAAAAGCAAAGTTAAGATATAAAAAATTCATTTATACTTGGTCATTTATTTTTGGAATTGCTTTTATTCTTATTAATTTATTTGCCGGTTTTTTTGATGGATTAGGGAAAAGTCCATATAATCGTAGTTTAGAGGGCATTCTTATTAATTTTATAACTGTTGGATCATGTTTGATCGGGAGAGAAATCATAAGAAGCTACTTGATTAACAGTGTTGTTAAGAAAGAAAATTTACTTATTTTTATTGTTGTTGCTTTTTGTATGACTGTTACAACCTTTTCAATAAATAAATATGTTGCACTGAATAATTTGGAAAGTGCCGTACTGTTTTTAGCAGAATATTTTGCGCCTGAATTTTCACATAATTTATTTGCTTCATACCTTGTTTATTTAGGAGGACCTGCTTCATCGATCATATACCTGGGCATTACTCAATTGTTTCATTGGCTGTCACCTGTGCTTCCAAATTTAAAATGGATTAACTCAGCACTAATAGGTATTATGTGCCCGGTTTTCTTTTTAATGTCATTGCAATCTTCCTATGGAAATCACTCTAAAGAAAAAAAGAAATATCATAATGAAGATGAAGATTTGTTCAGCTGGATTGTAACAAGTATTATTTCTATATTGATTATATGGTTTACTGTTGGAGTATTTCCGATTTATCCTTCAGTTATAATTACCGGAAGCATGGAACCACAAATAAAGCCTGGGGATATAATTTTGGTAAAAAAAATAACCTGCATGGAAGACATAGAAAAACTTTCAATAAATGATGTAATACAGTTTCAAAGAGATGGTGTCTTAATTTCTCACAGAATAATAGAAATTAAAAAAGATGATAAAGGACTTGTATATAAAACTAAGGGGGATAACAACTCAGGAGCTGATGTGGAATTAGTCCATCCTCAGGATATTAAGGGAACAATTAAATATACTGTTCCTAAAATCGGATGGCTGACTCTTTTGATAAAAAGTGACAATGAAATACCCATAGAAGAAATAGTATTTTAATGCTACTTAAGTAGTAGTCAATGGTAATAAAGAATTACAAACATGGTACTTAAATACAAACTAAAAGTATACCTTAGCGTGTAGTAAGAAATTATGCACAACTATATAATTTAGTTATAAACCGTATAGGTTACAAATTATAAGGAGAGTGCAAAATGAAAAAAACTAAATTAATTGCATTGACTATGGCAGTTGCAATAATGATGATGGGTGCAGGATATGCAATTTGGTCAGACCAGGTATTTTTGACAACAAAAGTAAGTACAGGTAACTTTGATATGACAATTGATAAAATTACTACCAGAACAGGTGATAATGAAAAGCAAAATGAACAACATGATCCTATGTGGCATTCATATGACTGGACAAATCTGGTTAGGGCAGAAAAACTCAATGCCAATGAAGCAATAGTAGAATTCAGTGACATGTATCCAGGCGGAGTAGTACAGGTTGATATGACTATGGTTAATAATGGATCCATTCCTGCAGTTTTAAAAGATGTAAAAGTTGAATACTTAAGCGGAAATCAAGAATTGTTCAATTTATTGAGAGCTCAGACTTCATGGAAAGCTGATATAGATGGAGACGGAGATCAAGATGATTGGGCACATGTTGAATGGAATAAGGATCCTTGGTATAAACTTCCTGCAGCTCTTAAGGCATTAGTAGCTAATACAAAATCTAACAATTTAGTAATTGAACCGAACGGATGGTTTGCTCTTGGAGATGGTACTGAAGATGGCTGTATAAAATTCAAATTAGACCCAAGTGCCGGAAATGAATTCCAAAAACAAGCAGTTAGATTCAAAATCACATTTGACTGGGAACAATGGGCTTCAGATCCTAATGCAAACGGCTATGATAATTATGGCGGAGACGGAGAAATTCCGGGTATTGTTGGTCAAGATGTTAAGCCTCAATAGAATATTGTAAACCAATTCATTTTTAATAAACCAAGGGGAGTATTTTCTCTCTCTCTCTTGGTTTTATACGTATTTTTATTTAAGGCCTGGGGGATGCAGAAATATGAAATTAAGACTCACTAAAAACACAAGAAAAACATTGATTTTTATATTCATAATAACAGCAATACTATTTTCATATTTCATTTGCAATGAAGTATACAATCCGGGTTTTCAAGAACAAAAGAATGCTTTGTATACATACATCAACAAAGGTGCTATTAATTACTCAGTGCATTTGAAGCCAAATAAACTATATAGTGAAGATATGTTAGAAGAAGGGAAGTTATATATTACAGAATTTGTTGATTATATAGATACAAAATTAAAGTATGAATTTGCAGGAGACATGGCTGATAATATAAAAGCAGATTATAGTATTATTGCTAAAGTACAAGGATTTGTGATTGAATCTGAGGAAATTAAAAATGTCTGGGAGAAGGATTTTACTATTGTACCAGGCAGGACAATTAACTCTTATGAAAATAAAATTTTAATAAATGAAAATGTAAAGCTTAATCTAAATGAATACAATTCATTTGTTAAGGAAATAAAAGAGACAACAAAAATCAACTGCCAGACTAACTTATCATTATTGATGAATGTTAATCTTTCAGGGTCCACTGATAAAGGCACTGTTGACGATTCCATAACAACGAGTTTGGTAATTCCTTTAGATGTTGCAATGTTCGAGATATCAGGAAATAATACAGTAGATAAACCCGGTACAATAGAAGAAACTGTTCAGGTTCAGCTGCCGGTAAATAAGAATTTAGTTATAATTTTTGGACTTATACTAGCTGCTTCATTAATTTCATTAATAGTATTAATATTTTTCACCAATATAGCACCTGATAAAGATGAACTTGAAAAAGAGTTAAATAAAATATTTAAAAAGCACGGAGACAGATTAGTTGCCTTATGCTCAGACATTGATTTAACAAACACAATAACAGTAAAGTCTATAGATGATTTAGTAAAGATAGCTGATGATGCAGGAAAGACTATTTTATATAAATATAGCCATAACTACAAGGAAATCAATAAATTCTATGTAACTGACAATGATGAAGTGTTTTTGCTGGTTTTAGAATACTCGCATGTTGAACATGACGAAGGTACTGAAATACAAATGGTTGAAAATATATCAGAACAAATTAAGACTGAATCACAGCTTAATTAATAATAATTATACCGTATCAAATCAAAGGGAGTGAATCAATTGAAATTCATAAATAAATTATTCATGACAATATTGAGAATTTGTGTAATTGTTTTAATAGGAGGAGTTGTAACCAGTAATATGATGGAAATCACTTATTCCGCAACTATACAAAACAATCCCAATGTTCTGATTACAATAAACAGCAATGGAAGTATTTCACAAAACGGAAATCTCTTTGATGGTCAATTGTATCCAAGTACATTAATTGATGCTGAAAATGGTGTTGGCGGAATAAATGGTGTCATCAGAATTCAAAATCAATTTAAAAATATAGATGTTGATAATCTGGCCATAGGTATTAATGATATGGTAATAGGCAATAATTATCCAAAAAACATAGTGTTAGCATCATTTTTACATAATGTTAAGTTGAAAATAGAAAAAGGTGTATTGTTTAACTTTAATAAAACAATAGTTGATTATACAAGTCTTAAAAATATTTTATACGAATCAGATAATTCTGAATATACGGGGTATTCCTTAGCTTCAAATGATAAGTTCAGTTTAAATAAAGGTGAAACTATTGATTTAAAATATTCACTCCATATGGACCTGGGCGCAGGAAATGAACTGCAATCAGTAACAGCATACATGCCAATATATATAAATTTAAAGGAATCATATAATGACCATGGAAATTATGATGACGATGAGGAGGAAGAAGTTGTAATAATTGAAGATTCTTTAGTGCCAATAGATAAATTAAATAAGATGGATCATTATCAATATATTCAAGGTTACCCTGACAATACAGTAAGACCTGAAGGATTAGTAACAAGAGAAGAAGTTGCAGCAGTATTTTACAGACTTCTTGATCCTGTGTATAGAATAAGCATATTATCAGAAAATGAAAGCTTTTCTGATGTAAGTCATGACAGATGGTCAATTAAGTATATTGCTTCTTTATGTAACGGAAAAATATTGGAAGGCTATCCGGATGGAAGTTTTAAACCCGGAAGCCCTATTACAAGAGCAGAACTATCTGCTGTAGCATCAAGATTTGATAAATTAAGCCCTTTGGAAGAAAACAGCTTCGCAGATACTAATGAACATTGGGCCATTGAATATATTAATTCGGCTGCAGCAAAGGGGTGGGTAAAGGGCTATCCTGATGGAAGCTTCAAGCCGGATCAGTTTATAACCAGAGCAGAATTTGTCACTCTTGTAAATAATGTTTTAAATAGAAATGTACACAAGGATAATATATTAGAAAACATAAAGGTATTTCCTGATTTAACTTCAGACTCATGGTATTATGAAGATATGGTTGAAGCAATAAACAGTCACATTTATTTAAGAGATGAAAATTCATCAGAAATATGGATTGAAATAATTTATCCAACATTGGATTTATAACAAATAAATGGTTCTTGATATAGTAAATTGCATTCATATGAACGATTTGCTATGTGAAAGGACCATTTTTAATTCAAGCAAATAAAGAACCTATGATTATAGATTTTGTTGACAATACGCTGCAGTCAAAATATAATGATACAATGGTTATGGTACTGTGAAGGGCAGTATTAATCATAAAATTGAAGATTTGTACATGCCTGAAAATTTTGAAGGCTTATTAATTATAAGAGGTGTCAAATGTCCGTTTATAAATCTAACTATTGTCCTCATTGCAATGAGATGATTGAAACAAAATTCAAGAAAAACACTATTAAGACCAACAGTAATAAAAATTTTGGGAATCCTCTAAGGGAATGTCCCTATTGCAAAAAAAGTTACTTGGATGACAGTGTCCAGGAACCTGCACTTTTGTCACCATCCAATCTTTTGTTTAAGGGGTTATCTTCTGCATTTTCAACTATAGCCTCTTCAGTGCTGTTATCAATTCTTCTAGGAAGCTATGCAGCCAGAATAATGTCTGGGAACATGAATATGGAGGTTGATGATGCTGCTGCCATCAAATTTATTGCTCCCTTGGCCATTGTAATCACTGCAGCTGCATTCAAAGTGATAAAACCAATGAATTTAAGAAGCGAAGTTGCGGAATCTTTAGAACGATTAAATAATCAGGAGTATATAAAAACATTGGTGCGACTAAACAAAGATATTGTTCAGCCAGGTTCGGCGTATGCTAAGATTAAGAGCAAAAAATAAACGGGCGGATAAAGATCCGCCCCTACGAATGGGAAATTAGGGTTGTCATTAGTCTGAGACAGTTATTCACTGTCTTTTTTTGTCGAAATTTGATAATAAATTATTAATTCACAAAGTCGAATTATAATATATAATATAATAGTTGGTCTAAAAACGACCCAATTCGGCAAGGGGAGATGCAATAATGAATTATGCAGTTAAAAGAAGAATTCAAAAACCATTTTTATGTTTTAATGATAATATTGCATCTGGAGTAAATCATGAATTTGAAAAGCTCACAGGTTATTCAAGAGGTGAACTTCTTGGAAAGACAGCATATGAAATTAATAAAATGCTGAGAACAGAATCGCAGGTCGCTTGCGGATATAAGTTATCTCGTAAAAGTCTGTTCATTTTTACAAAGGAGTTAGAACCCATTGAGGTTGTAGTAAGCAGGAAGTTACAAGAGGTTGACAATGAAAAAATTTATTATTTCCATAAAAAGAAAACCTCCGGTGTTTATGAAACACTGCCATATGTAATTTCAACTCTGAAGGATAATCAGTTAGGCGTTGTAGTGTACAGCGCTTATGACGGCATTGTACTTCAGGCCAATGAAAAGTTTTTGAACATTTTAAATGTTCCCTTCTGCAGCATAGGAGATTACATCGGAAAAGGGTTGAGGGAAATATCCGAAATGTTTGATGAAAGTAATTACCAGGAAATCTTTTTTTATGTTGTTAAAACAGGCATGCCTTTTTTTGCAAAAGAATTTAAGGCCTTTGAACAATCTGATGTCTACTGGAATGTTTCTTTGGTTCCTATTGCCATATCGGGTGAAGTGAAGTATGTGGTTTATACTGTTTCAGATGTGACGGAAGATGTTATCAGGAGAAAAATTGTAGAAGAACAAAAACAAAATCTTGAGGCAATAATTGAAAATATGTCGGATAGCTTGTTCATGGTGGATAAAGATTACGGAATTGAAGCACTTAACAGTGTTGCAAAGTGTTCATCATCAGATTATGATATCTTGGGATTGGCTGGACAATTGCTCATGTATGATTTTGAAGGAAATGATATTGCTTTTAACAATCATCCTGCCAATAGAATTTTAAATGGAGAAAAATTAAGCTGCTTCAGGTATTCATTACAAAAGCCACACTGCACATATTACTTGAGCCTCAGCGGAAGCCCTGTGTATCATGATGGCAGCATTACAAAGGCATTAATATGCATACGTGATATTACAGAGCAGGTGATAAAGGATAAGCTGATAAGTAAGCAGGAGGAGATGAAAACATCCCTTAAGGTTCAGGATGAGATATTTGCCAATGCATCTCATGAACTCAAGACCCCCCTGAGTGTGATTTATTCTGCTAATCAGATTATGGAAATGTATTTGAACAGCAGCTCATTTATAGACACGGATAAATTTACAACTTACAACAACATCATAAAACAAAATTGCTTTAGGCTCACAAGGCTCATAAACAACATAACTGATTTGACAAAATGCAGGTCCGGTTATCTGGACTTTATCATAAACAATGAAAATATAGT
The DNA here is from genome assembly GCF_000309315.1 of Sedimentibacter sp. B4. Lineage (NCBI taxonomy): Bacteria > Bacillati > Bacillota > Tissierellia > Sedimentibacter > Sedimentibacter sp. B4. The sequence goes on along the minus strand of NZ_CANG01000038.1, from coordinate 191,780 downwards.
TGATATAGTAAAAAATATAACATTGACAGTTTCTGAACACTTTAAATCAAAAGGTATACGAATCGAGTTTAACACAGATGTTGAAGAAAAGACAATGGCGTGCGATGCTGATAAAATTGAGCGAATAGTGCTGAATTTGATTTCAAACTCAATTAAATTTTCAGAAAATAAAAGCACAATTGTTGTTAGCTTCCATGACAAAGGAGATGTTGTTGAAATAAAGGTAAGTGATGTTGGTATAGGGATTGACAACAAGCATATTGACTGCATATTTGAAAGATACTACCAGGCTGATAAATCCATTTCCAGGAAAGTTGAGGGAAGTGGCATCGGTCTGCCCCTTGTAAAGGAATTTGTGGAACTTCACAACGGGCATATATTTGTTGAAAGTGAATTAGGTAAAGGAAGCACATTTACTGTGGAACTTCCTGTTAAAATTGCAGAAAATGAAGTTGATCTTGTTTATTCTTCAGCAGTGAATAAAATTGACATGATTGAAATTGAATTTTCTGACATATATAGTTTGAATAATTGATATACTATTCTTCCAAATTAAAACATCAACGCTACCGGTCAGATTATTGGCGGGTATTTTTTTGTCTGAAATGACATTTTTGTTTGTTTAGTAATAATAAATTAAATTCAAAATTCAACTTTGAAGTATTTTATTTTTGCATGTGGTCATCCTAAACAATAAACACAAAATGGAGGAAAATATGTCTGAAACAATGTTAGAAAAACCAAAAGACAGGGTGAGTTACCACGATTCTGTGGAGGAAATGCTCATAAGAATCAAAGAAGACGGTCTTTCAAGCGTTTTTTCCAGGTGGGATGAGCAGGAAAAAATTCGCTGTACTTTCTGCCTGCAGGGGTTAAGCTGTCAGCTTTGTACTCAGGGTCCCTGCAGATTAAGCGACAAGGCAGGAGCCATTAAGGGCGTGTGCGGCATCGGTCCAGATGCAATGGCAATGAGGAATCTTCTCATGAGAAACATCATGGGTGCTGCAACTTATGGTCACCACGCTTATGAAGCTTTCAGGACTTTGAAAGCAACAGGTGAAGGAAAAACAACTTTTAAAATTACAGATGCGGATAAATTGAAATGGATGTGCGAAAAAACAGGAATCAACACAAGCCAGGACATAAATAAAATGGCTGTTGAGCTTGCTGAACTTCTTGACAGGGAAATGAAAGTTAATCCGGACTGCGAGAGCATTATGGTTGAGGCGTTTGCACCTAAAAAAAGAAAGCAGCTGTGGAGAGATTTAAACATTTACCCCACAGGAGTACAACATGATGTGGAAAACTGCATTGCAAGCTGTCTGACAAATGTTGACGGCGATTATGTGTCATTGGCTAAAAAAGCTCTGCGCCTGGGGCTGTCAACCATTTACACAGCGCAAATAGGACTTGAAATGACGCAGGATATTTTATTCGGAACTCCAATGCCTCACGAAGTTGATGTGGATTTGGGAATAATGGATCCTGACTATGTAAATATTGCATTTAACGGTCATCAGCCTTGGGTGGGAGTTGCAGCTCTTCAGAAAGCTAAGATGCCTGAATATCAGGAAAGGGCAAGAAAAGCCAGAGCAAAAGGCATACACATTGTAGGTTCAATTGAAACAGGTCAGGAAATGCTTCAAAGATTTCCTGTTGATGATGTCTTTGTTGGACTTATGGGAAACTGGCTTGCAATTGAACCGTTCCTTGCAACAGGAACAGTTGATGCCCTTGTAATGGAAGAAAACTGTTCTCCTCCTGCAATCGATCAGTACGCCGAGAAATACCAGGTAGCTCTTGTGAGCGTCAGCACAATAATAGGAGTACCGGGAGCAGAGCACAAAATGCCTTACTATCCTGCAAAAGCAGAAGAGATGGCAGAAAACTGCATCAACATTGCAATTGACAATTTCAAAAAAAGACACGGAAAAATCAAACCAATGGTTCCTCAGCACAAAATGAAAGCCATAGCAGGTTTTTCAACTGAAGCAGTTTTAAAGGCAATAGGAAATGACTTGAATGTCCTGGTAGACGTTATTGTAAAAGGACAAATAAAGGGTGTTGTTGCATTGGCTAACTGTTCAACATTAAGAAACGGTCCTCAGGACTGGAACACTGTAAACATAACAAAAGAACTCATCAAGAGAGACATACTTGTCGTAGCAGGAGGCTGCGGAAATCACGGCCTTGAAGTGGCAGGCATGTGCAATCTTGATGCAGTAGAAATGGCTGGTGAAGGTCTCAAAGGCGTCTGCAAGGCTCTTGGAATTCCTCCGGTGTTAAGCTTTGGAACATGTACGGACACAGGAAGAATATCAATGCTTGTAACAGCTCTGGCAGATTTTCTTGATGCTGACATTTCAGATCTTCCAATAGCAGTTACTGCTCCTGAGTGGATGGAGCAAAAAGCAACAATAGATGGATTGTTTGCAGTTGCTTACGGTGCATACACACATTTGTCTCCTACACCTTTCATAACAGGTGCTCCAAGTCTTGTGAAGCTGCTTACAGAGGATGTTGAAGGGCTGACCGGAGGAAAGGTTGCACTGGGAGATGATCCTCGTCAGGCAGCAGCAGATATAGAAAAACACATTATCAGCAAAAGACAAAAAATGGGACTGAAGTAAAAAAATCAGCCAATCAATTTTATAAGATTGATTGGCTTTTTTATGCTTTTATCCTTTAAATATTTTAAAAACAGTGATAAAATAGATATAATTAATATCCGGCTATTTCCTAGAAAGGAATGATATTATGTCTGATTCTCAAATTACAAAACGAGCACTGGCTGAGTCCATGAAAAACCTTATGGCAGAACGCCCAATGAAAAAAATCAACATAGGAGACATAGTGGAAGGATGCAATATGAACAGGCAAAGTTTTTATTATCATTTTAAAGACAAATATGACCTGGTAAATTGGATTTATTACACGGAGTTTATTGTCACCATCAAGGATGTGCCTCTGCATTCCTGGGAAATTGTAGAGAAAATATGTGAATTTTTTTATGAAAATAAGGTGTTTTACAAAAATGCATTTCAGGTTACAGGGCAAAATTCGTTTTCTGAGTATTTTATTGAAGTATTGCATCCTATTCTGACAGTGCAGCTTAACAATGTATTCAAAAACAACAAAAATGTAGATTTTTATGCCACATTTTATGCAGATGCAATTCGTGTTTCCATATCAAGATGGCTCACAGAAGGAGCAGCAATTCCTCCTGAGAAGTTTGTTGAACTCATAAAAACAGCCATTGAAGGAGTTGCAGCGTATATCAATGAGTGATGGACTGTATGTTTTTAAGTACATCTGCAAGAGATGATGTAGTGATGTTTAAGTCTGACTTTGCACCGTAAAGTGATGAAGCAGTCGCCTGACCCCTTGAATCTATGCTCAGGAAAAATGATTCTTCGGATATAATGCTGTCTATTCTGGCAATGTCACCGTAAAAATCCATGAGGCATACAGGATGGTTCGTCCTGGTTCTAGAATTGTATATGTATTCAAAAACTTTTACAGAAGTTTCAACGCTGCATTCCTGATCTTTGACAAGTACGGCAAAGTTCATGCTTGCAGACAGCAATTTATTTGAAACAACACCGTTTATTATGTCAGAAGCGTTGTTGTCATTGTAATACATATAGCCACCGCAAAAGCACTTGTATTTTCTAAGTATGTTTATTTTCTCAACAGTAAGAGTGCAGTCATTTCCAATAATCACGTTTATGCAAAGATTTGAAAGATTGCTTAATTTTTTTGCTGTTTCTTCGTCAATTATACTGGGGTCTATAAAAATCACAATTGCACAGTCCCGGTTTTTTTCAATTGCAGCAATCATTTCATAAAGAATTTCTATGTTTTTTCCTAACATCATCATGTAGCTGTAAATTCCTGTTTTTTTCCCTTCTTGAATCAATCTGTCTGCTTCATGTACTGAAATGTGATCAACATTACTTTTTTCAAAGTCGAACACTATAACCCATGGAATGTTATATCCGAAATTTTTTTCATTTTCTCTTATTATGTTTGCACCGTATGTCATGCTGTTGAAGCCGATGTTAATTCCGAAATCGGCAATAGTTTTGTGGCTTGTGTTTTTAATCAAACTTTCTATGATGTCATAATAATAACTGTCTTCATTTTTTAATATGCCGTGGGCAAGTTCAAAGAATTCCTTCTGAAATCTGCCCCTGGCAAAGTATTCCCCAAGGTCAAGCAAATTTCTTACTCCGCGTTTTGGATTGTCCTGTATATATCTTATGCCGTTTTCAACAGCAGTCTTGATTACAGCGTAGGTCAGTTCGTAATTATCCATATCTTTTACCTTTTTTACTTTAATCATATAACCTTTTTAATTTATACAATATAGACAAATTTTAAAAATGTCAAAAAATAAGACAATGTTATGTATGTGTCGTATTTTAAGACACATGATTGTTTTGTCTAATGATAGTTTTTAAAGACGATAATATAATATTAATATAATAAATTAGGGGGCATATATATGAGTGAAATGAGCATGGTTGAAAATCTCAAAGTTTATGGGATGAAAAAAGTTCTTGATTATCTGGATGAAGATCCTGACAACAATATTCCTAAAGTTCTGGACTGGGTGGAGAAGTTTGACAAGGAAAAAACAGCAGGAAGGCAGATTTCTGCCGTGAAAGCAGTGCTCGAAGATACACACAGCAACTGGTATGGTTTGGTTAAGAGCTTGTATACAGACATTGATTCGGAAGTGAGAAAGACATTATTTGAAAATTTCATAATCAATGCAACCATAATCGGAGGAAGACGTCAGAAAAAATCAAGGGAAGAAAACAACTGCAATATTCCATGGGCAATACTCATGGATCCAACGTCATCTTGTAATCTGCACTGCACAGGATGCTGGGCTGCTGAATACGGTGACAAACTGAACATGGATTTTGAAACACTTGACAGCATAATACAGCAGGGAAAAAAATTAGGAACGTACATGTACATTTATTCAGGCGGAGAGCCGCTGGTGAGAAAAAAAGACATCATAAGTTTATGTGAAAAACACAGCGACTGCACATTCCTGGCATTTACAAATTCCACATTGATTGACCAGGAGTTTGCCGATGAAATGCTCAGGGTAAAAAACTTCATTCCTGCCATAAGTGTTGAAGGTTTTGAAGAAGAAACAGACTTTAGGCGCGGTGAAGGAACTTACATGGCAATTACAAAAGCAATGGAAATTTTAAAGGAAAAGAGGCTTCCATTTGGAATTTCATGCTGCTATACAAGCAAAAATACAGATGTCATTGGAAGCGAAGAGTATTTTGACGACATGATAGAAAAGGGGGCTAAGTTTGCATGGTTCTTCACTTACATGCCTGTAGGGAAGGACGCTGTCACAGAACTTCTTGCAACCGCTCCCCAGCGTGAGTTCATGTACCGTCAGATAAGAGAGTTCAGAAAGACAAAGCCGTTGTTCACTCTTGATTTCTGGAATGACGGAGAATATATAAACGGCTGCATAGCCGGAGGCAGATGCTACCTGCACATCAATGCAAACGGAGATGTGGAGCCATGTGCATTCATTCACTACTCTGACACAAACATTCATGAAAGCACACTGCTTCAGGCATACAAAAATCCTTTGTTCATGCAGTACAAGAAAAATCAGCCATTCAATGGAAATCACCTGAGGCCCTGCCCGTTGCTGGACAATCCGGGAAGGCTCACAGACATGGTAGAAAAATCAGGCGCAAGATCAACTGATCTGCAAAATCCTGAAAATGTAAGGGATTTAAGCTCAAAATGCAAAAATGCAGCCATTAATTGGGAAAAAGTTGCTGATGAACTGTGGGAAGAATCCCACGGTACGTGCGAAAGCTGCAATTCAGCAAAATAAAATGTAGGGGAGGACTACTGTCATCCCGGAGATAACAAAATTGTTGAATTTATAACAACAGGCGGACACAAGATTCGCCCCTACGACTTGATATATCAACATTTTGCGATTTCATTTTGAGGGAAGGAACACTGTCATCCCAGAGATAACAAAATTATTAAATTAAAAAACAACGGGCGGACACAAGAGCAGCTCCTACAGCTTATGGTAAATAGGTTTGTATGGTTTTAAGAACGCATATGCGTTCTTTTTGTTTGCTTTAATCTTATTTTTGGTTATAATATAGTAAAAAGCAAAGGGAGGAACCATGGATATTGAAATTAAAATGCCTGAAGAAGCCGAAAAGGCTCTTAATATTCTAAAATCCTGCGGCCATGAAGCATATGTGGTGGGTGGCTGCGTAAGAGATGCAATATTGGGAAGCGTTCCTTCCGACTGGGACATAACCACTTCGGCTTTGCCTGAAGAAATAAGCAGCTGTTTTAAAAATTACAGAACCATAAACACAGGTCTCAAGCACGGCACCGTAACAGTTATAATAAATAAAATGCACCTTGAGATTACAACATACCGCATTGACGGAAAGTACAGCGACAACAGAAGGCCCGATGAGGTTACATTCACAGACAAGATATCAATGGATTTAAAGAGAAGGGATTTTACAATGAATTCTCTTGCATACAACAAGGAAGGAATTGTAGACTTGTTCGGAGGAATAGAGGACATAAAAAACAAGATTGTAAAATGTGTTGGGGTTCCTGATGAAAGATTTCAGGAGGACGGTCTCAGAATTTTAAGAGCCATGCGTTTTGCAGCGGTTCTTGGTTTTAATGTTGAAGAAGACACAAGAAAAAGCATACATAAAAATAAAAATCTTCTCAAAAACATATCATTTGAAAGAATAAACAACGAGTTTATGAAATTGTTAAATGGAGTAAAATGCAGTGAAATACTGTCTGAATACAAGGATGTGGTTGAAGTGTTCATTCCTGAAATTTCTGAATTAAGGGGTGAATTGTGGACAGAAAGATTAAATTCAGCTTCCCTTGTGGACAACATAATAATAAAATTATCATTGCTGTTCTATGGAATGGATGCAGAACTAATTTTAAGGCAAATGAAAAGCGACAATGACACAATAAAAAAGGTAAAGCTGCTGACATTAAACATGGATGGAGAAATTGTTCCGGAAATTCCAGCCATAAAAAAATGGCTCAATAAAATGGGATATGACAACATGAAGCTGCTCATCCATTTGAAGGACGCAAGTTTAAAATATCCTGAGGATGAAAAAAAATACCTAAGAAAAGCAGAAGTGCTCATGGACACAATTGTTCGTGAAAATCAGTGCTACAGCCTGAACAATCTTGAAGTTAAAGGAACTGACCTCATATCCGCAGGAATTCCAAAGGGTCCGGGAGTTGGGAAACTCTTAGATGAAATGCTTGAAAAAGTTATGGATGATGAGCTTGAAAACAAAAAGGATGTCCTTCTTGACTATGTGAATAATAAAAAATTATAAAATACTGTTGACAAGTTTTTAAAGCCGTGTTAAACTCTAAAAAATACAAAAACAAAACCGTTGAAGCGAAGATTAAACCATATGTGCACTCACAGAGAGCAGGGGATGATGAGAACCCGGCAGAACGCAGTATGGCAAGTGGATCGCTGAGGGTGAGGTGAAAGAGGTAGTACTCAAGTATCTGAAACGTGAGCTTACGTTATAAAGCAGAAAATGTGATGGCATTTTTGTTAAGTTGGATTGAATTTTCAGTCAATTAAGGTGGTACCGCAGGAATTATACCTGTCCTTTTCATAGGACTAGGTTTTTTTGTTTTTGTAAATAAAATTCCAGGAGAAAGATATGAAAAAATTTATGGCATTATTAATCTCAGCAGCAATGATAACAACTTTATTTACAGGCTGCAGCACAAAAGCAGAAAGTGCAGAAACAAACACAGAAACAAATAACCAAGCAGCGGTAACAGAAACTGCTAAAACAGAAAAATTAAGAGTTGGAATTGTTCAGGCAGTAAATCATCCATCCCTTGATGAAATAAGAGAATATGCAATCAAAGGCCTTGAAGAATCAGACATCGGAGAAAACATTGAAATAATATACAAGGATGCCCAAGGGGACCCGGCTAATGTTAACACAATAATATCCCAGTTTGTTGGGGATGAAGTTGACATGATAATTCCCATAGCTACAGGAGCAGCTCAGTCAGCGGCAGCAGCCACAAAGGACATCCCAATAGTGTTTGCAGCAGTGAGCTATCCGGTCAAGGCCGGTCTTGTGGAAGACATGAATGTTACGGATAAAAACATCACAGGCGTTTCAAATACAATTGCCATAGAAGACATATTCAAATTGTCTCAGAAACTGACTCCAAAAGTCAAGACATACGGCTTCATTTACAACACCAGCGAAGTAAATGCAGTTGCCAGCACCGAAAGAGCTAAAGCATACTGTGACGAGAACGGACTTAAATATGTTGAAGCAACTATAACAAATTCAAGTGATCTTCTTCAGGCAGCACAGTCACTGATGGGAAAGGTTGATGCAATATTTGTACCTAATGACAATACCATAGCTTCAGCAATGCCGGTACTTTCAGCAGAAGCAATAAAGGCAGGGATTCCTGTTTACACCGGTGCAGATTCAATGGTCATTGACGGAGGTTTTGCAACAGTGGGAATAGATTACAAAGTTCTTGGAAGACAGGTGGGAGACATGGCTGTTAGAATTCTAGAAGGTCAGTCAATATCTGACAATCATGTTGAAGTTATAAACCAGTATTCAAACATAATCAACATGACAACAGCAAAAGCCCTTGGCTTGGAACTTGATCAGGAAACAATTAAAGATTTTAAAATTATTGAATAATAAAGACAAAATGGAGGACAAAATGAAAATAAAAAAAATACATTTCAGCAATAACATTAGCAGCACTTATATTGACAACAGTATTGACAGGCTGCGCCGCAAAAGGCGAAACAGTTCAGGCACCAAGTGAAACATCAAATGAAAAAATAAAGATTGGCATAATTCAGCCTGTTGAACACCCTTCTTTAAACCAAATAAGAGAATCTATCATATTAGGGCTTGAAGAGCAGGGACTGAAGGATAAAGTAGAAATAACTTACAAGGATGCTCAGGGAGATCCGTCAAACATAAACACAATAATTTCTCAGTTCGTTGGAGAAAGAATGGATGTAATAGTTCCTATAGCAACATCAACAGCTCAAAGTGCCGCTGCGGCAACAAGCGATATTCCCATAGTGTTTGCAGCTGTAAGCTATCCGGTTGAAGCAGGATTGGTAAAAGATTTAAATAAGCCCGAAGGAAACATTACCGGAGTCAGTGACGCCATTGATATAAAACAAATATTTGACCTTGCATTTGAACTGACTCCTGAAATAAAGACATTCGGCTTCATATACAATTCAGGTGAAGTTAATTCAGCAGCAGCCATAGATCAGGCTAAGAGCTATCTTGAGGAGAAAGGAATTGAATATATAGAAACAACTATAACAAATTCAAGCGAACTTCAGCAAGCTGCCCAATCTCTTGCAGGAAAGGTTGATGCAATATTCACTCCTACAGACAACACCGTAGCTTCAGCCATGCCGGTACTGTCTGCAGAAGCAATAAATGCAGGAGTACCTGTTTACACAGGGGCTGATTCAATGGTTGCAGACGGCGGATATGCAACAGTGGGAGTTGATTACACAGTTCTTGGAAAACAAGTGGCAGACATGGTTAAGAGAATAATCGACGGTCAGGAAATTTCAGAAATTCCTGTTGAGACACTTAAGGAATACAAAAAAATTATGAATATTACAACAGCTAAAAGTCTCGGAGCAGAAATTACAGACAAGATATTTAAGAATTTTGAGACAGTAGAATAATTACATCGGAGGAAGAAGTTGAATTTAGTATCTATTATAGGAGCAATTGAACTGGGTTTAGTTTATTCATTGCTTGCATTCGGAACATATATATCATTTAAAATATTGAATGTTGCTGATCTTACTGTGGACGGAAGTTTTGTCCTTGGTGCGGCTGTATCTGCAATGTTTGCTTACAGCGGCATGCCTGTTGCAGGTATTGCACTGGCTATACTTTGCGGAGGTCTTGCAGGAATGGTAACTGCCACACTGCAGACCAAGATGGGCATACAGCCAATACTTTCAGGCATACTTACAATGACAGGACTGTATTCTATAAACCTCATGGTTATGGACGGCAAGGCAAATATACCATTGTTGAACAAGACAAATATTTTCACATATGCTGAATACATGTTCAACAATAAGTTATACAAAGTCCTGGCTCTATTAATAATCATTGGGACAGTTTTCACAATGCTTAACTGGTTTTTCAGGACACAGCTTGGATTGTCCATAAGAGCAACCGGTGACAATGAAGACATGTGCAGAGCATCTTCCATAGACACGGATTTCATAAAGATGGTTGGATTTTCATTGTCAAATGCCATAGTTGCCCTTTCGGGAGCTCTTGTTGCCCAAATGCAGCAGTCTGCAGACATCAACATGGGTTCTGGAATGGTTGTAATAAGTTTTGCCTCTATAATAATAGGAAGCGTCATAATAAAAAACAAAAACATCACTGCAGGACTTCTTTCGGTAATAATAGGCTCAGTGATATACAGATTCATTATTGCACTGATACTTACAACAAGCTTCCCTCCGTCATATCTTAAGTTAATATCATCATTGGTGGTTGTAACGGCACTTTCTTTGCCCAATGTAAAAAGAAAAATTGAAACAAACAAGCTGAGAAAGGGGAGAAAGTAATGCTGAACATTAATGAAGCAACAAAAATATTTAACAAAAATACGCCTGATGAACACATAGCTTTGAACAGCTTAAGCCTTGAAGTTTCAGACGGTGAATTTGTAACCATAATTGGAGGGAACGGAGCAGGAAAATCAACGTTATTCAATGCCATATCAGGTACAATGCTTTGTGAATCAGGAACAATAAGTCTTGACGGGCACGACATAACACATATGGCTGAATTTAAAAGAGCAGAATTTATAGGAAGAATATTTCAGGATCCCATGAGAGGAACCGCTCCTCATTTAACAGTGGGAGAAAATCTTATAATAGCATATATGAGGAGTATCAAGAAAAATATGCTTGGAATTCCTTCAAAAAAAGAAAAGAATTATATTAAAGAGCGCCTGGCAGCACTGAACCTTGGACTGGAAGACAGAATAAACACAAAGATTGGTCTTCTTTCCGGAGGACAAAGGCAGGCAGTGACACTGGTGATGGCAACTCTTGTGAAACCAAAGTTGCTTCTATTGGATGAACACACGGCAGCACTGGACCCTGTAAGCGCAAAGTCGGTCATTGACCTTACTAACAAAATAGTATCTGAAAATAACATCACAACCCTTATGATAACTCACAACATTACTTCTGCCCTGGCAATGGGAACAAGGACCATAATGATGGACTCAGGAACAATTGCAGTTGACATAAAAGGAGACGAGAGAAAGGAACTGACTGTACAGGATGTTCTTAAGAAGTTTAACAGTGTAAAGAAAAAAGAATTTGATGATGACAATGTCTTGCTGTAAAATCAAATCTAGTTAGCCAATAAAAAAAGGGCTGTTACATCGTGTCATTCTGAGGGCTTTAGCCCGAAGAATCTCATCTTTTGAATTATGAGATCCTTCGCTATAGCTCAGGATGACATGAAATGTTTCAGCCTCATTTATTTTAATCTGTATAAATGAACGTTTCTTCAGTTCCGCATTCCGGACAATTTACAGTGACTTCATAGCTGTATATTGACAGAACCTTTACATTTGTGGCAACGCTGGCATTTGCATCTTTGCCCTTGTATATTACTTTTTCAGTATCTGTGCCCTTGGAATAAATGTAATTGTATCTTTTTCCGCAGCTGTTGCATTTGCGTCTGCCCTTAATGGCTATCATATTTTCACATCCTATTTTAATCTTATGGTAGTTTATTATAATATGACAAAGTAACAATTTCAAGGATTATAATTGTATTAATTTCATAAAAATGATATATTGGATATGGAGGAGGATAATTATGGATTGGATATGTGAAAATAAAAAATTAAGCAACAATGAACTTACTGGTTTAGAGTTGGAAGAGGATTTTTTAAGATTAAGAGAAGGCATGGATGAAGGGTTTCTTGTGACTCCCATAATCGAAACAGAAAAATTCTCTGAGATTACTCCATCCTGGAATTCAAGAACTGACGAAAACAGTTTTGTTGAAGTATTCATACAAGTAAGAATTGAAAACCAATGGACGGATTTCGTAAGCTACGGAGTATGGTCTACGGATGGATTTAACAAAGGAATCAAGGAACACGGAAACTATGAGCACATAAGAGTTACAGAAGACAGAATTTTTATAAAAGATAATAAATTTGCCGATGCAGTAAGAATGAAAGCAGTACTTACAGGAAAAAGTCCGAAACTTAAACTTATTGCATTCAGCACTGATTCCGGTGAAGATGAGGAACTTGAAGGTGACTGCTATAGAATAATTGAAAACGTACCCACAATTTCTCAGCTTGCCAGCGGCCACAAGGACAGCCACTCAATATGCAGCCCTACTTCTCTTACCATGACTTTAAAATTCCACGGTAAAAATTTAAGCCTTGATGAAGTTACAAAGGGAACATTTGACACTGGAAGCGAATTGTACGGAAACTGGCCTCAAAACACAGCATATGCAGGAGAACAGGGTATGAGAGCATACACAAAAAAATGCAAAAGCATTAATGTTGTTAAAAACCTCATAGCAAAAGGAATACCCGTTGTGGCTTCTGTTGTTTCAAAAAACAAGGAGCAGCTTGACGGAGCCATATCTGCATTTCCATCAGGACATCTCATGGTTGTTGTTGGTTTTCAAAATGTATGCGGAACAGAATACATAGTTGTAAACGACCCGGCTGCAAACAGCGATGAAGAAGTAAGGAAAATGTACAATCTGGACCAGTGGGTTAAGGTGTGGAGGCATTATATTTATAACATAATACCTAATGTAGAAAAATAAATGAAATGTTGAAAAATCAATGAGTATTATATTGCCTATATTTCCATAATACTCTGTATTTATTACTGAAGTGTTGTCAAAAATGTTGTCATTTTGCTAATAGCATTTCGTTCATTTTTGACAACGCATTTTCTTTGTTCTTTTTATCAAGATGAGTATAAACGTCCATAGTAGTTTTTATATTTGCGTGACCGAGCCATTGTTGGGCTTCTTTAATGCCAACGCCTGCGTTATATAACATAGTAGCACAAGTATGGCGGCATTGGTGAAATGTGAAAGTAAAGCCTAATTTTTTACAAAAAAACGTTTGCGTTTATCTAAGGTGCCGTATTTAAATATATTACCGCTATATGAAAAAACATATATACTATGAAAACTATAAAAATTAAGTCAATAAAATTTTTGGATCGTTAGTTAGTTATCTTTGCGATAATAAATTAAATAAATTAGTGGGGGATAATTTACTATGAAAAAAGTAGTAATAATTGGTGGAGGTATTGCAGGACTTAGTGCAGGTATATTTGCACAGAAAAATGGATTTCAAAGTATAATATTAGAGAAACATCATACTTTAGGAGGAGAGTGTACTGGGTGGGATCGTTATGGATACCACATCGATGGCTGTATTCACTGGATGGTTGGTACTAAAAAAGGAACGCAAATCAATGATCTGTGGGAGACAGTGGGAGCTTTGGATGGGACAGATATTTACCATCCTGAAAGCTTTATGGCTGTTGAGTATGATAGTACAACAGTACATTTTTATCGAAGTCTTGAACGTTTTAAATCAAGCTGGCTAGAGATATCGCCAAATGATAAAGATATTATTGATGAGTTTTATAGAGATATAAAAAAATTACAATCCTTTTCAATACCAGTAGGAAAGCCAGTAGATATGATGAACATAGCTGAAAAGGTAAAGTATGTATTTTCTATGAAAGATGTTGGCTATATTATGCAGAAATATGGGAAAATAAGTATAAAAGAATTAGCCGATAAGTTTAAGCACCCAGCTCTGAGAGAAGCCGTAGCTTCTTTTATGCCAGAAGGTGATTACAGTGCAATATCAGTTATTTTTCCACTTGGAACATTTACTGGAGGGCAGTCTTCTATTCCCATAGGAGGCTCTAAGAAGCTAGCTCAACGTATGGTGGATAAATACCATTCATTAGGTGGTAGAATTGAGACTTCCTGTGAGATTGTTGAAGCTGATATCCAAGCAAATATAGTAACTAATGTAATGTCTAAAGATGGTAAAGCCTATGAGGCAGATTATTTTATAGCTGCTTGTGATGCTAAAGTTTTATATGAAAAAATACTCAAGGGATGTTATCCCGATTCAGCCTTCGAAAAAAGATATAATAATCCTGAGATATATCCTTTGGCATCTAATATTTATATCGGAATAGGATATGAAGGCATATTGAGCGATATACCTCGTACACTTAAATTTCCTGTAGAATCATTAAATATATGCCAAAATCAGAAACCAATAGAGTATTTGCAGATGACCCACTATTGTTATGAGCCTAACTTTGCTCCAAAAGATCATACAGTGATAACCCTTGCTATTAACCAATTCGAACCAGAACTGGAAGCATGGGAGTTGCTTGTAAAGAATAAGGAAGAATATAACAAGGAAAAGATTAGAATTGGAGAAGCAGTGATTCGTGCTATGGAAACTCGTTTCCCAAACATGAAAGGAAAACTTAAACTACTTGATGTTGCTACCCCGCAAACCTATGTAAGATATTGCAATGCTTACCGTGGTGCTTTTATGGCTTTTTGGCCAACTATTAGTGGCAAAGCTTTGGTACATACAGGTTATATAAAAGGAATTAATAATATATTATTAAGTGGTCAGTGGCTTAAGCCTCCTGGGGGTCTTCCTACGGCTCTAATTACAGGAAAAGATACTATTATGAGAATTTGCAAGAAAGAAAAACAGTCATTTATTTCTTCTTAGTAAAAAAAGTTAATAACTAAGTGCCTGGCACTGAGTTATATTGTGAAAATAGTACATTACTGTTAATACAGACATTTTTTATAAACATACCCGTCCGCCAAGGGGATATTAGCTTTGCCTAGCATCTTTTTTGTATCATCAACGCACGTAATGGTATTAATGAATAACAACAATGATTTTAAAGACAAGAACACATAAGATTAAGATTATATGAGATCTTGTCATTAAAGTATACGTAATTAAATATCATTGAAATATCTTTTATATTTCATTAAAGCAGGATTATCAAATATATCTAGTGCTTAATCAGTTTGCTTTAATATTAGTTCTCTGCATTTTTCAACACGATTGAGCATAGGGGCAACAGTACCATTAGTTTGATTTGCATAAGCATATATGTCATCAATGCATGATGGAATCATATAACCATGTGAGCATGTTAAAATTATTACACCAGAGTATCTTAAGGGCGCGATAATTTTTCGGTATAAGTAGTCCCGGCTTACTTTTCTTTCTGAGAGGTCTGATAAGAATTTTATGATTTCAACAGATGAAATATATTTATTTGCATTGACATTATGAACTAAAAATAGCAGGTGTTTTAGGAAAAATATACGTAGTATTGTATTTTCATCTTCTTCTCGGAGAAGAGAAAGGGACAACAAAGAATTGTAGTAATATTTTATATTTATATAAAAAATAATATAACAATAACTGCTGCATAATAAACATATGCGGCTTTTTTATAATGTCGGTTGAAGCTCTCCATATCTTTGTTGTCTATAGACTCTTAGTAACTCATTCCATGTAGCTTCATCTACAATTCCAGTTGGCTCCAACCCAAACATCTGCTGAAAAGCTATAACTGCTCTTTCTGTTTCTTCACCAAATACACCATCTATGGTTATAGGCGGGATGGTTGGTATAACTAATGAAATATAGGATAACATTTCTTGCATTACTAATACTCCGGCTCTTTCTATACCATCACCCTTTCTAAAATCCTTACCTGGGAACCTTAAATAAGGAAGGTAAACTTCTTGTGGAGGCAATGTCTTGAATATTCCAAGTGCAGTCCTAATTAATAGATTCAAGGTATCGTGATCAGCGATACCAGTAATAGGCAATCTCATTGTTTTTTGAAATTCAATGACAGCAGCTCTTGTTTGTTCATCAAATATGCCTGTATATGCGACGCTTGGTATAGTATTATAGTAGCTTGATAATACATTTAAAGCATATTGTAACATGTCAATACCTGGTCTTATGTCGCCTTGCAAATAAGCTCTTCTTGATATTTCGATTATTTGCTCATAAATTGAACCTGTTACTGCCAATTCAGATAATTTTGATACAGCAACGTAAATTTGTCTTATTTTATAAAATGTAGCTTTATCTATTATTCCTGTTACAAGCAAATTAAAAACTTTTTGAAATTCTTTTACAGTATTTTCTGTAGATTCCCCATAGTAGCCATCCGCAGGAATTATTTCGGGTATGGCAGGAAAATTCATTGCTATCCTGTTTAACCCCAACTGTTGTCTTAGTATAATAATGCTTGAATCGCCAGGCATAAGCGGTTCTCCGGGATATGTCAAACCAACACCTCCAACGGGTGCATTTTCAACTAAAGAAATATTTTCACCATAATAATATTTTAAAATTTCCATAGGGCTAAAACCTTGTTCAGCTAAATCGACTGTTCCCCACTGATACAATCCATCGCACATAGTAATCTTTCCATCACAAAATGTTGTAAAAAGCGGTATTACTTGACCATCTCTTATAACATAATCATCGAATATTTCATTAACAATTCTATCAATATTTCCATATATACCCCTATCTTTAACAAATGCCTGATCAAGTTGTGTTAAATTTGTAATGTCAAATTCATATCCTCTCGCCCTATACCATTGGAGAATATATCTATTTAACGCAACGGAAACTATCGCATGTATATTAGCTCTTAGTGCGTTTTCAGACCAAGTTGGATATAGTTCTGAAGATGCAACGTTTTTAATATAGTCAATAAAAGGTAACGTTACATTTTCAGCAATTTCATCAGGGCGACCTAAATGTACTGTAATATATTCTGGAATAATAACAAATGCTGTTGGAGGTCCGCCAGGTATAGTTATTTGTAAATCTTCATTAATTTGAGAATAATTTACAGAATTTGATGAAAACATGCTTCCCTCCCTAAAAGTTTGATCCGTCTATAATACTAGAAGGTATTTCAAGTGTTTCTTCAGGTATATGGACTGTTTCACCTGGTATAATAGGATGCATATTAATACTATAACTGGTTTTCACATTTGGGAAAATACGGAAGTTTATTATGTTGACGGTATAAAAATTATCAGATGTTACTCTGATGTTATATGTTGTAAAAGGATATTTAGGACGGCCATACAAGTTTTGGGAATCATGCTGGACAGGCAATACAACATCAGGAATTCTTCCGTTTTCATCGGTTATGGAACGAGCATGAATATGTTCAGTTCCATCTTCTAAAATATCATAGACAGTTACTTCTGCGTTTTTTACGGGTAGGGCTTGACAAGCAGTAAAGACACCAACTGACAATGCACCATTCTCTATTTGGTTTTGCATAGAAAATTCAGAAAGTATGATTTCTGAAGAGTTTAATGGTTGATTGTTTAAAGTCGATTTTAATATATTTTTAGCTCGGTATATTCTATGTTTGTATTTGTTTGTTTTATTAATAAAATTATTATCGCTCATACGAAGACTGCTCCTAACTTACCTTTTTATGCCATTATATGTACTTTGTAAAACATTGACATCTTTTGATAGTGTTTTAGATTATAATGACAAACATTATATTTATTAGAAGTTCAATTGGAGAAATTATTTGAAAAAGTAAATCTTAAGCTAAGAGGACACTATCATTTTTAGGAATTACTTATAATACGAAAATGATTAGAAGATTCTACTACGAAGTTGAGAATCTTTTATATAAGTGGCTTAATAGAAGAAGTCAATGTAATAGTTATAACTTTGGTAAATTCAGAATGATGGTTATATATTACCATTAGAAAATCCACAAATCTTTGTAAATATATATGACATAGACAAATAATGCAAATTATATTATGAGGAGCAGTGTGCGGTAACGCTGCAAGCACGGTTCTGGCAGGAGCATGCATCGTAAGGTGCATGTTTACTAGACAGATAAATGAATCAAAAAGATTATTTAAACGAATTTAAAAAGAGTATCCTCAATTAAAAATATGCATACTACAGCAGGAAGCATAATAGAAATATGCAAAGAAAACAACTGGAAATATCTGTTGAGATGCAAGGAAGGTTAACAGAAGAACTTGATGCAGGATTACAGTATATAGTAGAGAACGAAGAATATGTGGAAAAGAAAAATTATTACTATGAGATTCTATATAATGAGTAGTACAATGATTAGCTAAGGCACGAATATTTTTCATCAAGGCTATCATTACTATTTTGTTGTGCAAAATAAGGTTTGTATTCGTTAGGAAAATCTACAACTCCTACAATTTTACCATTAAAAATTTTTAAAGTATCTGGAAACTTCAAATGAAGTCATGTATAAAGCCCTCAGAAGGGCTGTATCATATGGGAGCACACTCCTCAGGCATTTTAGCCTGCGATATGTACTGTTCAGACTTTCTATGGCATAGGTTGTGTAAATTATATTTATAACAATAGCAAATAAATTGAAAATCGAGCTTATAATATCTCAGTTTGCAGACCAGCTTTTCATGTCATTAAGATAGAAGCCTTCCCTCTAAGTAATTCCCAACATTCTTTCATGCTAGAGTTTCAGTAGGAGCTTGATAAAATCTAGGGGTTATGCTATTAAACAACGTGTCAATATGTGTAGAAAAATACAAGGTTAAATTACGTGAAAACGATTTACAGTTGTAATAAAGTATAATATACTAAATTATATTACAAGTTTTTACAATATTTTATGATATATTGGGGGGGAGTTATGTCATGGCATATATATTGAAAAGAAAAACTATAAAACCAATTTTATATATTAAGAACAACACTACTACTGGTGTAAATAATGAGTTTGAAAAACTAACAGGTTATCAAAATGTAGAACTACTAGAAAAGTCAATTGTCGAGATGAATAATCTATTACATGTTAATTCCAAAAACCATCTTGAAAATATTGAAGGAGAACATAACTGTTATATATTTACTAAGAAATGCGAAGCGAGGGAAGTTTCAATAACTTGTAAAAGAAATAAGACTGAAAATGAACAGATTTTCTTTTTCAAGGAAAAGAAAAATTCTAGAATTGAAGATAGAATAGCATATGCCATGAAAATTTTGCTAGAAAATGAAATAGGAGTTGCAATTTATAGTATTCCGGACTTGCATATTCTTAAAGTTAATCAAAAATACTTAGATAATGTTCCTATCATAAACAAAATAGAAGATATCTATTGTAAAAGCATATATGATATATTTCTAGGAGTTAAAGGAAGTCATCTAGAAAATATTATTTCTAATGTTATTAAAACAAGTGAGAAGTACGATGCAAAAGAAGTTAAATACAATTGTCCTATAAAGGGAGACACATATTGGGATTCATCATTTGTTTCAATAAATATAAAAGGTGAAGCAAAGTATTTAATTCATAAGGTTATTAACGTTACAGAAAATGTTGTGTTAAGAAAGATAATGGAAGAACAAAAGCTCGAAATGGAAGCTATTATTGAAAATATGTCAGATGAATTGATAATATTTAATAAAAGCGGAAAGGTTACAAAAATAAATAAATCAGCAAGGGCTAATCCTATAATTGATTTGAAGAATACAAGAAATTTTAATGAGTTCCAAAATCAAGTAAACGATATAAATGGAAATGCAATATCAATTGATAATATGCTATTTGCTAATATAATTAGTGGTGAGAAAGTTAATGACTATACAATTGTTAAAAATGATATTAATGGATTACACTACAAAGAATTAAATGGAGCACCGATATATGATAGCGAAGGTAATTTTATTGCGGGTGTTTTAATATCTAGAGATATTACTGAAAAGATAAATAATGAAAGAAACCATTACATAAAGGCTCAGTATGATTCATTAAGTTATATAATCGAAAATCTTGACTTAGGGTTTGCAAGATATACATATCCTGAATTTAATTTAATTGATATAAACAATAAAGGATATGATCAATTAAAGAAGATTTTCCCTAATTTACATTCAAAAGCATGTATTAAGAGTCAAAATTTGTTTGTTGTTTTTAACGAAAAAGTT
Source organism: Sedimentibacter sp. B4 (assembly GCF_000309315.1). Lineage (NCBI taxonomy): Bacteria > Bacillati > Bacillota > Tissierellia > Sedimentibacter > Sedimentibacter sp. B4. Next base: position 171,566 of record NZ_CANG01000038.1, on the reverse strand, counting down.
CAAATAATTGATGATATGGTAAGGGATTCATTAAGTACTAATAAGAAAAGCTGTTTTAAAACTTGTAAATACAATATAGAAAAAGAAACAGTATTTATTAAATGGATATATCAGCCATTGTTTGATTTAAATAACGAAATAACTGAAATAATTGTAATTGGTATTGATATCACTAATGAAGTTAAGGAAAAACAGAAAATGGAGCAAGCGCTAAAGATTCAGGATGAGGTATATGCAAATGTATCACATGAGTTAAAGACTCCATTAAATGTTATTTTTTCTGCTAACCAAATGCTGGACATGTATTTAAAAAAAGATTCAATTGAAGTTGAAAAAGAAAAACTTCAACATTACAATGATAATATTAAACAAAATTGTTATAGGCTAATAAAACTTATAAACAATGTAGTTGATATGTCCAAGAGCAATTCTGGTTTATTAAAGCTTGATCTATCTAATGAAGATATAGTAAATATTATTGAAAATATCGTCCAATCAGTTTCAGAATATGTAAAGTCAAGAGGGCTAAGTATAATATTTGATACAGAAATTGAAGAGAAGATTATTGCTTGTGATCCAGAAAAGATAGAAAGAGTTATATTGAACTTAATTTCTAATGCAATTAAGTTTTCTAATACAAGTGGTGTGATATACGTAAATATTTTAGACAAAGGAGAAGTTGTTGAAATATCAGTTAAGGATACTGGTGAAGGGATTGAAAAAAAACATTTAGATTTAATTTTTCAAAGATTTTACCAGGCTAATAAATCATTATCTCGTAATGCTGAGGGTACTGGAATTGGGCTATCATTAATAAAATCAATTGTTGAACTTCATGGTGGTAATATTAGTGTAGAAAGTGAAGTTAACAAAGGAAGTACATTTAAAGTTGAGCTCCCAGCAAGAATTATAGAAAATCAAAAACACAGAAAGCAGTCTAAATATATGAATGATAAAGTTGAAAAGTTAAATATTGAATTTTCAGATATTTATTCTATATTTTAAACAATTAAATTATTACAGAATGCTAGAACACATTTTTTCATGAGGCATCAACAATATTCATTTAACACTTTTTTAACACCTAGGGGATAAATTACTTTGAAAATGAAAGGTAGGCATTGGCAAGATAAGCATTGATTTATCAACACTTTAAAATGTTTTAGAAATGTAAAGAATGCTTTTATTTGAACCGGAAGGTCGTGGGTTCAAATTATGTTTATTAGTAATTAGAATGAGCTAAAAATGTTTTATTAATATATTGAAGTAAAATATGTTTACTGTATTTATGTAAATTTGTATTAATGGACGACAAATAGACGACAAAATATAAAAATATATTAAATATATAAAAATATAAAAGCCTTGCAAATTAGAAATTGCAAGGCTTTTATTAGTGAGCCATGAGGGATTCGAACCCCAGACGAACAGATTCGAAGTCTAATACTCTATCCCTAAGAACATTATCAATAATGATGTAAAACAAAATTGTAATATTGTATAAGGAAATTAGAATTTATAATAAATACAAGTAAACACAAATTGTTGTCATAATGTTGTCTAAATAGTAAAATATCTCCTGAAGCGCAGTCATTCCAAGGGTAATATTTTTAATTAAGGTGTGGAGGCATTACATTTATTTAATTAAGAATGAAGAGTAGGAAATTAAGAATTAATAATTAAAGGAAAGGCTTTGTTCTGTCGAACAAAGCCTTAAATATTGCTTTTATATTTTAAGTTCCATGAATTTTTCTGCTAACACTATTTCTCCGCTGTATTGTTCTTTTGCCTGTGCTACAAGGTCTTCTAGATTTCCGAAGTGGGGAAGGTGAGTGAGAACAAGCTTTTTAACATGTGCGTTTTCAGCAAGCATTCCTGCCTGTGAGCTGTTCAGATGTCCTGCCTTCGTACCGTCCATGTGGGAATAAAAACTGCATTCACTTATGAGAATATCAGATTTGTCAAAGAAATTCTCTAAGCCTTCAAAGTATGCTGTGTCTGAAGTGAATGAAAACACTTTGCCGCTGCATTTTACTTTTATGCTGTAAGCTTCAACAGGATGGACGTTTTTAATGAATGTTATTTCAAATGGTCCTATGGTTAAAATGCTTTTTTCATCAAAATCCTGGCCATATGCGTAATCTTCCCACTTCAGCAGGTTGAAAAATTCTCCTCTTGGTGCATATATGGGAAGAGATTTGTTTATTTGTCCAAGCTGTGTCTTAATCTGCCTTGCATACTGAAGTGGTCCAATGTCGCACATGTGGTCGTAGTGATAGTGGGTCAATATGACTGCGTCAATTTCCCCTAGATCATATTTTTGCTGCATGAGGCTTACAACTCCGCTGCCGCACTCAAGAAGCAGCTTGAAGCCGTCATGCTCCACCATGTAACCAGATGTTGCTTCGCCAGCTTTGGGGAAACCTCCCCAGCATCCTATAATTGTAATATTCATAAAACCTCCTAAGCCAGGTTTTTAAACTGAGAATTGTATAGTTCCGCATAAATGCCTTCTGCTTTGATTAAATCCTCGTGTCTTCCTTTTTCTTGTATTCCCTTGTCTGTTAAGACGATTATTTCATCTGCATTTTTAATGGTTGAAAGCCTGTGTGCAACAACAACAGTTGTTCTTCCTTTTGACAGTTCCTCAAGAGAATTTTGTATTAGAAGTTCTGTTGCATTGTCTAATGCAGATGTTGCTTCATCAAGTATAAGTATTGGCGGATTTTTCAAAAATACACGGGCTATTGAAATTCTTTGTTTTTGTCCTCCGGAAAGTTTCACACCTCTTTCTCCTACGTAAGTGTTGTAACCATCGGGAAGATCCATAATGAAGTCATGAATGTTGGCCATTTTTGCTGCATGCTGAATTTCTTCGTCAGTTGCATCAAGTTTCCCGCAAAGTATGTTGTCATAAATTGTTCCCGTGAAAAGGAACACATCCTGCTGAACAATTCCAATGCTTTTTCTAAGAGATTTGCGGGTGAAATCCTTGATGTTTGTGTTGTCTATGGAAATAGTACCTTCTTCTGTTTCATAAAAACGAGGTATGAGGTGACACAGTGTTGTCTTTCCTCCTCCAGAAGGTCCAACGAAGGCAACAGTCTTGCCTGCATCGATTTTGAATGAGATGTCCTTTAATATTTCCTTGTCGTCTCCGTATGAGAAAGTAACATCATTGAACTGTATGTCTCCTTTGACTTTTTCAATGTCTTTTGCACCTGGTTCGTCTTTTTCAATATCAGCATCCATGATTTCTGTAAATCTTTTGAATCCTGAAATTCCTAACTGATACTGCTCAACGAAGTTTATGAGTTTTCTTATGGGATTGAGGAAGTTGCTTATGTACAAAATGAAAGCTGCAAAATCTCCAAAGTTAATCCATCCCTTGAAGAAGAAAATTCCTCCGGCGCTTAATACAAGAATGTTTAAAAAGTCAATTACAAATGAAGAACTCACGTGGAATTCAGCCATTACCTTGTAAGCTTTTTTCCTTGCTGACTGGAACTTGTGGTTATTGTTCTCGAATTTTTCAATTTCATTTTGTTTATTGCTGAAAGCCTTTGAAACTCTAATGCCTGAAATGCTGTTTTCAATAGTGGCATTTACTTCACCGATTGTTTCCCTTGTTTCAAGAAACGTGTCCGACATTCTGATTCTAAGCTTCATTACAATGAAAATCAAAAACGGAACAACTGAAAATACAATTAGTGCCAATGGGAAATTTATGGTGCTTAACATTATGAATGAACCAATAAGCATTATGAGAGAAATGAACACATCCTCCGGACCGTGGTGTGCCAGCTCAGATACTTCCATAAGGTCATTTATAATTCTGGAAGTAAGACTGCCTGTTTTGTTTTCATCAAAGAACACAAATGGAAGGTCCTGCAGGTGCTCAAAAATGTCTTTTCTCATGTTAGCCTGCATTATTACGCCCATTATGTGGCCGTAGTATGTAATGTAGTAGTTAAGCCCTACCTTCAACAGATAAATTAGTCCTAAGGCTACCATCCATGTTATCATGAGGTTGAACTGCTGATTTGGAACGTAGATGTTGATAATGTTCCTTGTTATCATGGGATAAAACAAATCGCACACAGCCATTACTAATGCGCAGACCATGTCGATGATGAATATTTTTTTTACGGGTTTGTAGTATGATATAAATCTTTTAACCATATGTACTCCTTATTATTGCTTTTTAATGAATTTTGAAGCAACTGATACAATTAAAAATACCAGCACTGCTGAAACATTCATGATAAAAATTGCTGTAAGTGTGATTTCTCTCATATAACTTGTTGCTGCTGCAAATAGAAGAACAGCCAACATGGCAATGTTTGCAGCACTTCCGGGTTCATGCTTCAACAATCTTTTTCCTAAGTCCTTCATGCTGCTTGAGTGCATAAACAAGCTGAATACAATTGCAGGCAGGGCATATTCCGTATTTGTTCTTAAAATTGTGCAGCCTTCCGTGAATACAAACACTCCTGCTGCCAGCAGAGCATAGCTCCACCATTTTTTTTGCTGCATTTCCTTAAGTTTTTTTCTGCTTGGGTTCATAATTCACCTCGATTTTATATAAATCAATAATGCAACTAATATAATATCATGATTTGCATTTTTTTACAACGAACTAATAAATTAATGTATAAAACATGTAGAGTTATTTCTGGTGCAGATAAACATTTGAGTACAATACATTTTTTGTCGAAAAAAACCCTGCATTTGTCCGTTAAATTATGTCAATCTATTGACATTTCAAATGATATGTGTTAAACATAAATGTATTTGATTTTAATCAGATTACAGCGCAGCTTTCAAGACTTATTACAGATACTCATGATTTGATAATAAAAGGTGAAAACAATGCGTTTAATTTGATTTTCAGTAAAAGATATTTTTAAATTTTATTAACTGAAAGGATAAAAAAATGAAAAAAATTATAGCTTTTGTATTAGCTGCTGTTATGCTGTTTAGCATTTCTGCATGCTCCAATCAAGAAAACACTCCTAAAGAGCCACAAACAACTGCAAAAACCGGCTTGACAATGGGATACACCACTGAACCGGAAGGCCTTGATCCTCAGAGAACTGCAGCGGCATCAACTTTCTCCGTAACTAACAACATTTATGATACATTGGTATCTGTAACATCTGACTGGGAAATCACCCCAAGACTTGCAAAAGAATGGAATGTTTCCGAAGACGGTATGGAAATTACATTCACATTGAGAGATGATGTTTATTTCCACAACGGAAGACAAATGACAGCAAAGGATGTTGAATATTCCTTCAACAGACTGAAAGATGCAGAAAGCCCAAAAGCAAAAGATTATGAAAATATAGTTAAAATAGAAACTGTCGATGACTATAATATAAAATTTACCACTGAAACACTGGATGTGGAACTTTTAAAAAGATTTGCATACCCATGGACTGCAATAGTTCCTGAAGAAGCAGCTGATAATTTAAAAACTGCTCCCGTGGGAACTGGCGCCTTTAAACTGAAGGAGTGGAATCCTCAGCAGGATTTGACTCTTGAAAGAAATGACAATTATTTCGGTGAAAAAGCAATACTGGAAACAGTCAAGCTTGTATTGATACCTGATGCTACAAGCATGATGGCTAGCTTCCAGGTTGGAGACCTGGACATAATTCCATTAACAGGAGACCAGGTAACAATGGTTGAAAACAATGAAGCTTACCAGGTTATTTCAGAGCCTATGAATGCTGTGCAGATATTGTCAATTAATACTGACAATGAAATCCTGAAAAATGAAAAGGTAAGACAGGCAATGGCCATGGCTATCAACAAAGATGAAGTGATTGAAGCTTCCATGTTCGGCTACGGCGACAAAATAGGTTCACACCTTCCGCCAACTTCACCTGATTACTACGATACAAACAACGTGATTGAATTTAATCCTGAAAAGGCTAAGGAACTTTTGAAAGAAGCAGGATATGAAAACGGATTTGACATAAACATGACTCTTCCTAAAAATTATCAGCTTCACGTTGATGCGGGTCAGGTTATTGCAGATCAGCTAGGAAAAATCGGCATAAATGTAAACATTGAAATTGTTGAATGGGGAACATGGCTGAGCGATGTTTACACAGCAAAGAAATTTGATACAACTGTTGTAGGACACACAGGAAGACTTGATTCATATGCGTTCCTGGCAAGATACAAATCCGACAGCAATGATTATATAAGCTTGAAAACAGGCGAGGTAGACCAGCTTCTTGCTGATGCTCTCAAGGAACTTGATGAGAGCAAGAGAAAAGAAATATATAAACAAATACAAGTGATATTGGCTGAGAAACTTCCTGCCATCTATCTGCAGACACCGCGAACAATGCTTGCTCTTCAGAAAGACGTACAGGGTATGGAAATATTCCCAATAGACGTTTATGACTTCAGCACAGTAAGCTTTGCAGAGTAAGGTATGTAACGGGGTGAATTTATGTTAAGGTATGTTTTAGACAGAGTCAAAAGCTCGGTTGTTGTTTTGCTGGTTGTGTCAATCATAACATTTGCTGTATTAATGATCATTCCGGGGGACCCTGCCCAGCTTATTCTGGGAACAGAAGCAACTCCGGAAATGGTTCAGGAACTTCATACAGCAATGGGTCTGGACAGGCCCCTTTACCAGCAGTATCTTGGATGGCTTAATGACCTTCTTCATCTTGACATGGGAACATCCTATGTGTACGGGGAGTCTGTGAAATCATTGATTACAGGCAGTCTTCCTGTTACTCTTTCCATATCTGTATTTGCCATGATTATTGCTGTATTTTTGGCATTCTTGTTTGGAATGCTATCGGCAATTAAAAAGAACAGCATCATAGATTATTTTTCAAGAAGCATCATGCAGCTTGGAACAGCCATTCCTTCCTTTTGGATAGGAATGGTTTTTATTGTTTATTTCGGTCTTAAGCTTAAATTGTTTCCTGTATCGGGATTTGTTCCGCTCAGTGATAACTTCGCAGGATTCATAAAAAGCATAACACTTCCTTCTGTGGTTCTTGCAATAGGAGAAACAGGTACACTGTTAAGAATTGTAAGAAGTTCCATGCTTGATTCATTGAATCAGGACTACATGGACATGACAAAAGTAAAAGGGCTTGGGGCACGAAAAGTTTATGTTAAATATGCTTTGAGGGGAGCTCTCGTTGCACCGCTTACAATTATTGGAATGCAGTTTGCAAAACTTGCGGGAGGAACCGTCGTGGTTGAGACTATTTTTTCACTGCCAGGATTGGGCCGTCTGGTTTTGAGTGCCGTGGAGCACAGAGACATTGTTCTTCTCCAAGGCCTTGTTATGTTTATTACAGCAATGGTAATCTTCATCACATTGGCGGTGGATGTGCTGATAATGTTTATAAATCCAAGAATAAAATCCTTTCAGCGAGGAGAATAATAAATAAATGAAAAAAAATTTGAGCATCGCAACAGGTATCATATTGATTTTGCTTGTTTTAGCAATGTGGGGGCTGTCATTTGTATACATGCCGTACCCTCCAAATGAAATGAATATATCAGAGCGCTTTTTAAAGCCTGATTTCGATTCCGAACACATTCTTGGTACAGATAACTTCGGAAGGGATATCCTCAGCAGATTAATGTACGGCTCGAGAAATGTGCTGCTTGTGGGAATAGGATCTGTAACCCTTGGAACAACATTTGGCATAGCATTGGGAGCTGTTGCTGCAATGTTAAAAAAAGCAGCAAGCTCTGTTATCATGCGTATTATGGACGGGCTCATGTCATTTCCGGGTATTCTTCTTGCACTTATGATCGTAACAGTGGCAGGAAAAGGGCTTAAGGGTTCCATCATAGCCATAGCAATTTTCATGATTCCTGTTTTTGCAAGGCTTGTGTATTCAATGATACTTGATACGGAAAATCTTCTTTATATAAAGGCTGCAAAAAGCTATGGAACAACAAACAGTAAAATATTCTTCAAGCACTTTGTTCCTGCCATGCTGCCCAAGCTTGTAACTCAGTACAGCTCTGCCATAGGCTCTGCTGTTATGATAGAAACATCACTTTCATTTCTGGGTCTTGGAATTCAGCCGCCATATGCAAGCTGGGGACTGATGCTCAGCGAATCAAGGCAGTACTTCCTAACATATCCGTACCTTGCAGTGGCTCCTGGAATAGCAATAATAATTACAATTCTTGGATTCAATCTCATAGGAGACGGATTAAACGACATGCTCATCAACAGGAGGAGCCATGATGAATGAAATTATAAATGATAATACTGTAATATTAAAAAAACTTCATGTGAGTGACGCTGTAGGCAATACTCTTGTGAGCAGTTCATCCATGAACATTGAAAAGGGAGAAATTTTCGGACTGGTTGGAGAATCAGGTTCCGGGAAAACTCTCACAGCAAAGTCACTTATAAATCTTCTGCCTGATGATTTGATTTTCAGCGCTGATGAAATGATTGTTGCAGGGAAAAATATGCTTGAAATTTCTCTAAGGGATAAGAAAGCACACATTGGGAAAAATGCAGGCTATATTCCTCAAAATACAGTTTTTTTTCTTCATCCCATGATAAAAATTAAAAATCAAATTGCAGATGGTTTTATTGACCATACAAACAACAATAAAAAAGAAGCTCTTGTAAAAGCAGAAGGCATACTCAGCAAGGTAGGTTTTTCAAACCCAAAGTTGGTTTTAAACTACTACCCCTGGCAGCTGAGCGGAGGAATGAGACAGCGAATTAACATTGCAATGGCACTCATGAACGATCCTAAGCTCATTGTGGCTGACGAGCCTACAACTGCACTGGACAGCACCGTGCAAAAACAAGTTATGGAACTGTTCAGGTCAATCAATGAGGAGCTGAATATTTCAATACTTTTGATATCTCACGACTTGGGGCTGGTTAAAAACTACAGCCACAGCCTCGCTGTCATGTATGCAGGAGTGGTGGTCGAGTCAGGAACAACAAAATCAGTGTTTGAAAATCCAAAACATCCCTACACGCAGCTTTTAATAGACATAATTCCCACCATGAAGATCAAAAAGACAGAGCCCCTTGCAGAAATACCGGGTTATGTGCAGGAAAAGGGAAGGGACACAAAAGGATGTTTATTTAGAAACAGGTGTCCTAAGGCAATGGAAATATGCGAGACTTATGTCAAGGAACATGAAGAGGACGGTCATTATTTCAGATGCAATTTAGATTAAGAGGCTAATTATGAGCATTGAAGAAAACAAATCTGTTATAACAGCTAAGAATATAAGAAAAGAATATGTAGTGAAAAAGCACTTTTTAACCGGAAAAGTGAAAGAAAAAGTTGCTGCGGTAAAAAGTGTGAATTTTATAGTTGAAGAAGGAAAGACTCTGGGTATAGTGGGTGAATCGGGAAGCGGTAAATCAACAACCGGTGAAATTGTTGGGGGGCTTCAAAAACCCACATATGGCAGTGTTTATTATTACGGAAAAAATATTGCTGAAATGACTGCCGAAGAGCACAAGGAATACAGAAGAAATGTCCAGTTTATTTTTCAGGATCCCCAAGGTTCCATGGACCCCAATTATAAAATAGGCGAAATTATTTCCATGCCGTTATTTACTCTCAACATAGCAAGAGATAAAAAAGAAGCGAACAAGATGGTAGATGAAATACTTGCAAAGGTTGGACTTGATTTAAATATTAAAAACAAGTATCCATCTGAAATAAGCGGGGGACAGTGTCAGAGGGCAGCAATAGCAAGAGCTCTCATTGTAAGCCCAAAAGTGATAATATGCGATGAACCGGTTTCAGCTCTTGATGTTTCAATTCAAGCTCAAATAGTTAACTTGCTTAAAAAGCTTCAAAAGGAGCTTAATATTGCCTACATTTTTATTTCTCACGACATAGGTGTTGTAAATTACATGTCGGACACAATAATAGTAATGCAAAACGGTGCTGTTGTTGAAGCAGGAGATGCAAAACATGTTCTCCTTCACCCTGCGGAAGAATACACAAAAAAACTTCTGGACAGCGCTATTGTTAATTAAGAATTAAGAGTTAAAAGCTAAAGATAGAAAATTATGGACGTTATATAATATATGAAAGGTTACAATATCATTATGGACATACTGCTCAATGAAGATGAAAAAATAGAGGATTTACAATGCAACGGCTTAAAAATCATTCAAAACAAAAAATGGTTTTGTTTTGGCATGGATGCTGTACTTCTCACAAATTACTGCGACATTAAAAACAATTCAAAAATTGTGGACTTGGGAACTGGAACAGGAATCATTCCCATACTTTTAAGCGGAAAGAAAAATTATTCCAAGGCATATGCGGTTGAAATTCAGGAAGAAGTTGCAGAAATGGCAAGAAGAAGTGTTGAGCTCAACAATCTGCAGGATAAAATTGAAATTTTAAACATTGATTTAAACGATGTAGGGAAATATTTAGAGCCCAATTCATTTGATGCTGTAATTTCAAATCCGCCCTACAAGCTGAGCAACAGCGGCATTATTAACCCAACGGACAAAAAAGCAATTTCAAGGCATGAAATAAAGTGCTCTCTTGAAGACGTAATAAAAACTGCCGCAATGCTTTTGAAGCAGTACGGACGTTTTTACATGGTGCACCGTCCTGACCGACTGGCTGACATAATATGCCTCCTTCGAAAATACAGGCTTGAGCCTAAGCAAATTCGATTTGTTCACCCGAGAGCAGCAGAAAAACCAAACATGGTACTAATAAGGGCATCAAAAAACGGTAATCCGGAACTTAAATTTGACCCACCACTATATATTTACGACAATGAAGACAAGTACACAAAAGATGTGTATGAAATTTACGGAATGGAATTACCCGAATAAATAAACTTTGCTATAAAATAAATTTGATATTCAACACGTAGTGGCGGACCTCGTGTCCGCCCGTTGTCATAGGAACGAGGTTACTGTACCTTGTTATTATGTCAGATGACAACAACCCCGTCCCCTTGTCACTACAGATGACAACAACCCCGTCCCCTTGTCACTATTTTAAATTTATCGTCACTTTATCCAGCGGCTTAACTGTTGGCCCTTCAAGTATATTTCCCTTTATGTCGTATCTTGAGCCATGGCATTGGCAATCCCATGTTTTTTCTGCCTCATTAAATGAAACGCCGCACTTAAGATGAGAACAAACCGGGTTAATACAAAAATAATCACCCTTGTCATCCTTGTAAACTCCAACCTTTTTGCCGTTGTAGTTCACAATTTTTCCTTCCCCTTCCTTTACTTCAAGTATTTCATCGGGAACTATTGCAACTCTTTTCATGAATCCCGCGGCAATACTTTTCACAGAAGACAGAAATTCCTTTGAAGATTGCAGAGGAGTGAATCTGGAAGGATTGAAAATCTCAGAATAGTCATCATCAATCTTTAGAATTTTATTTCGCAAAATCAATGCTGCTGCAGCAGAATGAGACATGCCCCATTTTTTGAAGCCGGTTGCCACATACAGATTTTCGAAACTGTTGGAATAATGGCCGATGTACGGAATTTTGTCATAGGTCATGCAGTCCTGAGTGGACCATTTAGAAACTATTTCTGCATTCTTGAAGTTTTTAACCAGAAAATCTTCAAGCTCTTTGTAAGATTCTTCCTCATTGTCCTTTTCTCCTGCACGGTGATTGCCTCCGCTCAAAAGCAGTACATTTTCCTTGTCTGAAAATTGATAGCGCATTGAATAAATTGGGTCGTTGACATTTATGTACATACCCTCAAATGGTTCTTCATGGGTTTTGGCAGCAATGATATATGATTTATCCTGATAAAGTCTGAGAAAGTACAATCCGAAGCTGTCATCAAAAGGATAGTGGGATGCAACAACAACTTTATCTGCATAAATTTTTCCTTTTTCGGTTGCAACGGTAATGCCTTCGCTGTGAGGCTCAATGTTTAAGGCTCTTACATTTTCATATACTTCACAGGAATCAGATTTTGTTATTATGTCTAAAAGTTTGTACAGATATTTTAGGGGATTGAACTGGCCCTGGTTCTTCACTCCTACAGCAGCAAGGGCGTTGTTTGGAAGAGGTGTGTTTTCAGTATAATAACTGTCAATTCCAAGTTTTTTGTAAGCTTCAAATTCAGTCTTTATTTCTTTTACTTCACTTTCATCCACTGCATACACATATGCTGTCTGTTCTTTGAAATCGCAGTCTATGTTGTTTTCCTGGATTATTGTTTTAACCAAATTCAAGCCTTCCTGGTTTGCTTTCAGATATTGTTGTGCTTCATCCAAACCAAAGTTATTTATAAGGTAATCGTAAATAAGGCTGTGCTGTACTGTTATTTTTGCAGTTGTATAACCGGTTACTCCGTAACCTATACTGGTTGCTTCAATTATTCCTATTTTAAAGCCGCTGTTTCTTAACAGGTATGCTGTTGTAAGTCCTGTAAGGCCTCCCCCGATTATCAGCAGGTCAAATTTTTTACCATCAAGACTGTCTTTGTTTTCGGATGTTTTTGGTTTGCTTCCGGCCGTTTTGTGCCAGTATGAATCCCTGGGATATTCCATATTATCCTCCTAATTTGTGAATTTCATATTTAATTATTCTTTCAGAAAAAAGTCAATTTATTCCTTGACTTTAAAAACATTTTAATATATCATAATACAGAAACAAAATAATAATAATGACGGTGACTGGAAGAGTAACTGCAGTAGGATTCAAAGAGATACAATCATATGGTGGGAGATTGTAATTCTGAATGCAGCGAAGATCATCCACGAGTTTAATTTCCGAAGATGAGTAAGAAATTACGTATAAATGCGTTAAATTTTCAAGATGCATATTTAATTTATTTATATGTAATTTGGGTGGTACCGCGGATTTCGTCCCATGTCTTTAGACATGGGACTTTTGTGTATGCCCTAACCCCATTTTCAGAGGTTTTTCTGAAAATGGCGGTAGGTCAACCGCAACGAATTCCCAATATATGCGACCGGAGGGAGCAAATATATTGGTGAATGAGACTGCGCAGCATGTAATATAGCCGTGGTGCAATAGAATACAAAAATATATAACACAGGAGGAAAAGATGAAGTTATTTAAAGACATATCAAAAGCCGATTATAAAACAAATGAGCATGAGATATCACAATACTGGAAAGAAATTGATCTTTTGGACAAAAGCGTTGAAACCAGAAAAGACAGTAAACCTTTTATTTTTTATGAAGGACCGCCTACAGCAAACGGCAGACCTGGAATTCACCATGTAATTGCTAGAACGCTGAAAGACTCCGTATGCCGATACAAGACAATGGAGGGTTACCAGGTAAACAGAAAGGCAGGATGGGACACACACGGACTTCCTGTTGAAATAGAAGTTGAAAAACAATTAGGACTTAAAGACAAAACAGACATAGAGAATTACGGTATAGATAAGTTCAACGAAAAATGCCGTGAATCTGTATTCACATACGAAGGACTGTGGAGACAGATGACAGAGCGTATGGCTTACCTCATAGACCTTGACCATCCTTACATCACATTGAACAATGATTATATTGAATCAGAGTGGTGGATACTTGACAACATGTTCAAGGACGGACTCATGTATGAAGGACACAAAATACTTCCATACTGCCCTAGATGCGGAACAGGTCTTGCATCTCACGAAGTAGCACAGGGATACGAAGAAATCAAGACAATGACTGCATATGTAAAGTTCAAGAAAAAAGATGCAGACGAATATTTCTTAGCTTGGACAACAACACCATGGACACTTTTGTCAAACGTAGCTTTGACAGTGCATCCTGATGTTGATTACATTAAAGTAAGAACACTGGACAAAGAAGACAAAAATGGCGAAGTTTATTATATTTCAAAAGCTTTGGCAAGCGCAGTAATAAAAGAAGAATATGAAGTGCTTGAAGAAATGAAGGGCAAGGACCTTGAGTTCATGGAATATGAGCAGCTTATGCCATTTGTAAATGTTCCTGAAGGTAAAAAAGCATTCTTTGTGACTTGTGCTGATTATGTAACTACAGAAGACGGTACAGGAATAGTACACACTGCTCCTGCATTTGGTGAAGACGACTACAACACAGGCGCAAGATACAATCTTGCTGTATTAAATCCTGTTGATGACACAGGACGTTTCAGAGGAACACCTTGGTCAGAAATGTTTGTAATGGATGCAGATGCACCAATTTTGGCATGGCTTAAAGAAAACGGAAAACTGTTCAGAAAAGAACCGTTCCTTCACAACTATCCACACTGCTGGAGATGCCATACACCACTGTTGTACTATGCTAGACCAAGCTGGTACATCAAGATGACAAACCTTAAAGATAAGCTTATAGAAAACAACAACTCAGTTGAATGGTATCCTGATTTTGTTGGTGAGAAACGTTTTGGAAACTGGCTTGAAAACTTAAACGACTGGGCTATATCAAGAAGTCGTTACTGGGGAACTCCGCTTCCTCTTTGGAGATGCGACTGCGGCCATGTTGAAAGCATAGGCTCAAGAAAAGAACTGGCTGAAAAAGCTGTTGAAGAAATAGATGAAAACACTATTGATCTTCACAGACCATACGTTGATGACGTCCATATTGTATGCCCTAAGTGCGGCAAACATATGACAAGAGTTAAAGATGTTATTGACTGCTGGTTTGACTCAGGTTCAATGCCTTATGCACAGTGGCACTATCCTTTTGAAAACAAGGAAAACTTCGAAGACTTATTCCCTGCAGACTTCATCTGCGAAGGAATAGACCAGACAAGAGGATGGTTCTATTCACTCATTGCCATATCAACATATGTGAGAGGACAATCACCATACAAGAGAGTTCTTGTTAATGACCTTGTTCTTGACAAATTCGGTAAGAAAATGTCCAAATCAAGAGGAAACACAGTTGACCCGTTTGATTTGTTCGACAGATACGGCGCTGATGCTTTGAGATGGTACTTGTTGTTTGTATCACCTGCATGGTCACCTACAAAATTTGACGAAGACGGACTCAAGGAAGTGCTGAGCAAGTTCTTCGGAACAATTAAGAATGTTTATACTTTCTTTGCATTGTATGCAAATACAGATTCAATAAATCCAAAGGAATTCTTTGTAGAATACAAAGATAGACCTGAACTTGACAGATGGATAATCTCCAAGTACAACAACCTTGTAAAATATGTTCGTGAAAGCATGGCTGTTTACGACCACAACAAGACAGTTAGAGCAATTCAGGATTTCGTGAACGAAGATTTGTCAAACTGGTACATCAGACGTTCAAGAAGAAGATTCTGGGTTCCTGAATTGACAGAAGATAAAAAAGCAGTTTACAACACAACTTATGAAATATTGGTAGGAATAGCACAGCTTACTGCACCTTTTGCACCGTATCTGTCAGAAGAAATCTACAGAAACCTTACAAACGAGCCATCAGTGCATTTAAGCTACTATCCTGAATACCATGAAGAATTAATAGATGCAAATGTTGAAGAGAGAATGGACCTTGTGAAGGATCTTGTTAAACTTGGAAGAGCATCAAGAGAAAATGCAAAAATCAAGGTTCGACAGCCTATAAGAAGAATCCATATAGACGGAAAATATCAAAAACTGATTTCAGATTTAGTACCGTTAATCAAAGAAGAACTGAATGTAAAGGATGTTGTGTTTGAACACGACCTCAATGAATTCATGGATTTCTCCCTGAAACCAAACTTCAAGGTTGCAGGACCAAGACTGGGAGGAAATGTTAAGGCATTTGCTGGAGTATTGGCTAAATCAAATGCTCTTGAAATAATTTCAACAGTTCAGTCAGGCAAGGTATTCGAGCTTGAAGTAAACGGCGAAAAAGTTTCAGTCGACGAAGAATTATTAGACATCCGTATTTCTGCTAAGGAAGGCTACGATGTTTCAACAGGCAACAACCTGTTCACAATAATAGACACATTCCTTACTGAAGATTTGCTCAACGAAGGATATGCAAGAGAATTCATATCAAAGGTTCAGCAGATGAGAAAGAACAACGGATACGAAATGATGGATAGAATCAAAATATTCTACAACGGTTCAGAAGAAATAGACAAAGCCGTTAAAGAATTTGAAGATTTCATCAAGAGTGAAACTTTGGCAGACTCAATTGAAAAAGCAAGTGACACTTTTGAAGTTCACAACTTAAACGGAATCGACACAGGAATGAAATTAGAAAAAACAAGCAAATAAATGAAACAATAAGTAATGGCTGATGTACATGATGTACATCAGCCATTTGTATTAACTCTTATGAGGTTATTCACTATTTGATATAAGCCCTGCCAGTTCACCCTGTTTCATTCAACAACAATCCACACCGCGTCATCCTGAGCGTTAGCGAAGGATCTCATCTTTAAATCTAATTTTACATAATATTAAACATTAGATAAATTTATTTGTACAATTATTACTCTAAATGCAGCAAATCCAAAACCTCTTTTACCTTAACGGCACTTATCTGTCCTGGAGCAGAAGTGTTCTTAAGGGCTGCAAATGTCATGCATGAGCCGAACAATTCTCCTGACAGCCTTGTAATGGCACCCAATCTTCCCATGGACATGGTTATGCATGGAAATCCGTATTTATTTTTTATTTCCATGGTGGCAGATAAAAGTTCAAGGACATCTTCATCACATGTAGGCATCACTGCAATTTTGGAAATGTCAGCTCCGTTTTCCTGCATTTTCACAAGTCTTTTTATAATTTCGTCCTTGTCAGGGGTTTTATGAAAATCATGATTTGACATAACAACTTTAATATGTTTTTCATGAGCAAAAGCTACGGCTTTCCTTAAACTTTCCTCATGGCTGAAAAGTTCAATATCTACCATGTCTATAAGTCCGCTGTCTGTTGCCATATGTATGAGTTCAAAGTAGTTTTCTTCAGACATGTCATGAACCCCTCCTTCTTTTTTTGTTCTGAATGTAAAAAGAAGAGGTTTAAAATATATTTCCCTGATTTTTTTAAGGAGATCAACTACCTTTGAAAAATCATCCACATCTTCATAAAAATCAATACGCAGTTCTGCCAGGTCTTGATCAACTTGATTTAAATCATTAAATTCATCAAGTATGCTGGTTATATTTTTTCCTGTAAGAGGGATGCATATTTTAGGCAAGCCGCTGTTGAATATTAAATTTTTGCACTGTATTGTCTTCATCATGATACTCCTCATTAATAATTTAATTGCAAAAACATTTGTTTATTTTTCAAACCGTAGGGGCTGACCTCGTGTCCGCCCGTGTTATTAATTCAATTATTTTCGGGAGGACAGTAGCCCCTCTTACATTATTGAAACAACTTTGTTATCAATCTGAAAGTTGAGCAGTAACTCAGACTATTGACAAACCGTAGGGGCAGACCTTGTATCCGCCCGTATAATTAATTCAATAATTTTGTTATATGCGGGAGGACACGAGGTCCTCCCCTACAATGTTGAATGTCAACCTTATAGCAGCATAGCTGCTATTTTTAATTATAGTATAAATGTAATTTAAAAGAAATGTTTTTGTTTTTTAAATTAATACAACTACCCATAAACAAGGAAAACCATAGTTTCAACGGTGAAAACCTTACCACAAAAATATGTTGAAATTGCAGTATTTTGATTGACAATGAATTGTTTTTAGTAATATAATTATATAAATTGGGTGAAGAGTTTGTTTTTGTACCTAGATTTATGTTTACATTGCGTTAATATTGGTTATTACTAAGCTGAAAGGTTGTGAGTAGATGAAAGGTTTAGGTGTCTCACCAGGCATTGGAATTGGAAATGCTTTTATTATTGATAAAAAAGCAATGAACATTGAAAGAAAGCATGTCATTGACACAGATTCAGAAATAAAAAGACTTAGAAATGCCTTGGAAATTGGGAAGAACCAATTAAATGAACTATATTTAAAAACCTTGGAAGAAGTCGGTGAAAAAGAAGCACAAATTTTCAAGTCTCACGAAATGATGCTTGAAGATGACACTTTTTCATCAGATGTTGAAGTAAGAATTAAAAATGAAAACATAAATGCTGAATTTGCAATCAATGAAACATCAGACACTTATATTAAGCTGTTTGAAAATATAGAAGATGAATATTTAAGAGAAAGAGCCGATGACATCAGAGATGTAATGACAAGAGTCATTAAAATCCTGCTTGGCATAAATAACACGGATTATTCAAAATTAGAGGAAAACTCCATAATCATAGCTAAGGACCTGACTCCTTCAGATACAGCCCAGATAGATAAAAAGAAAGTGTCTGCAATGATAACCGAAATGGGAGGAAAGACATCCCATGCAGCAATAATTGCAAGGATAATGGGAATTCCAACAGTTGTAGGGCTTGAAAATATTACAAACAAAATTAAGCCAAATGATTTTGTTATTTGTGACGGAAAATCAGGAAAAGTCCTGATAAATCCAAATCAGAAACAATTAAAATATTACACGCAGAAAAAAGAAAAAGAAGAAGAAGTAGGCAATGAACTTAAGAAGCAAATAGGTCTTTCAACAGTAACAAAGGATGGATTCGAAGTTTCGTTATCTGCTAATATAGGAACACCCAGGGATGTGGACATGGTCCTGGAAAATGACGCTGAAGGAATAGGTCTTTTCAGAAGCGAATTTATTTTCATGAACAGAGAGCTGTCTCCTACTGAGGACGAACAGTTTGAAGAATACAAGGAAGTTCTTTTAAGAATGAACAACAAGCCTGTAATAATAAGGACTCTTGACATAGGCGGAGACAAGAACGTTCCCTATATAGACATACCAAAGGAAATGAATCCTTTCCTGGGTTATAGGGCAATAAGGCTTTGCCTGGGAAACATAGATGTTTTCAGAACACAGCTCAGGGCAATTTTAAGAGCAAGCATTTACGGCAACGTGAAAATTATGTTTCCTATGATTTCTACCATGAAGGAATTAAAAGATGCAAAGAAAATCCTGGAAGAAGCAAAATTAGAGCTTAAGAAAGAAGGCAAGTCTTTCAGGGATAACATAGAAATAGGAATAATGATTGAAATCCCGTCGGCTGCCATCATATCCGACATGCTGGCCAGAGAAGTTGACTTTTTCAGCATTGGAACCAATGATCTTATTCAGTATACATTGGCAGTTGACAGAATGAATTCAAAATTGTCGCACCTTTACAGCCAGTACCATCCTGCTTTATTGAGACTTATAAAAAGCATTATAGAAAATGCACACAAGGCAGGAATATGGGTTGGAATGTGCGGTGAAGCTGCAGGAGATCCAAAACTGATTCCTGTATTTCTGGGAATGGGACTTGATGAATTCAGCATGAATGCTCCTTCGGTATTGAAGTCCAGATATATTATAAGAGGGCTCAAGAAAAAAGAAATGGAAAAAGTGGCAGACAACACTCTGAATCTGGAAAATGCAGTGGAAGTTGAAGATTATTTAAGCTGTTTGTTTGCAGATGAAAATGACAGCTATTTAAAAAGATGTAAAATCAGGAGCAAGACAAATGACTAAAAAAGTATCTATAGTGTTTCACAGCGTATGCGGCAACAATTATCTTATGGCAAAAGAATTTTACAAGGAATTTGAAAGCCAAGGTGCAGAAGTTAAGATGTTAAGGGTTAATGACCCAAATCTTGAAGAGCTTGCAAAACAATTTACAATTGCAGGACAGTACAAAAACGAAATGCTCAGCATTGATGAAGCAAGTCCTGAAAAGCTTCTGGACTCAGACATAATATTAATGGGTTCGCCAACATATTACGGAAATGTATCAGGAGCAATGAAATCTTTCATGGATGCATTCTCTCCTTATTGGACGGGAGCACAGTTCTGGGGCAAAAAACTGTTTGCATTTTCCACATGTGCAAATGGGCAAGGTGGAGGAGATATGTGTCTTAATGCAATCAATATTTTCGGACAGCACATGGGAATGACAAATGTTCCTGTACCTTCAAACCTGGTGTCAGGTCAAAGTTTCCCGGCTTACGGGCTTTTGCACTACGTTGGAGATTATTCAAACATGAGACCCAGCGGATTTACATTGATGGCTGTAAAGGCCATGACGGAAAGATTGTTAGAACTTTAATATAAACGACTTGGCCGCAAGGTTAAGTCGTTTTTCATAGATTTGACTGATTTATCCTGCTGTGCTAATATAGTTACAGCTAAAAGAATAGAGGGAATGAAATGAAATATAAAGTTAAAAGAAAACAGCAGGTCAGCAAGGGATGCTTCATATGCGGAACTGAAAACCATGAATCTTTGAAAACAAAATTTTATGAACTTGAAAACAATGAACTTATGTCCATATCAACGCCTACTCCAACACATCAAAGCTATCCGGACAGAATGCACGGCGGAATAATATCAGCAATACTGGATGAAGTAATAGGAAGATCAATCATGATACTTGAACCTGATGCATGGGGAGTGACGGTGGAACTTAACATCAAGTACAAAAAGCCCGTTCCATTAAGCAAGCAAGTAAAAGCAACAGCAAGAATAACAAGGAACACAAGGCTTATATTTGAAGGAACAGGAGAAATTCTTTTAGAAGACGGAACTGTTGCAGCAACAGCATATGCAAAATATGTAAAAATGCCGATTGAAAAATTAATTCAAGATACAGGAGGAGACATGTCTCTTATGATAGATGATGAAACACCGTCTCCGGAAGAAGTGGAATACTAAACGAACATACAGGAGTACAAATGAAAAAGAACGATATAATCGAAGTAACAATAGAAGGAATGAATTTTCCGAACACCGGAAAAGTAACATTCCAAGGAAAAACAATAAAAATTAAAGGTGCTTTTCCCGGGCAAAAGGTCCTGGCTAAAATAAGCCGAACAAGAAAAGACAGCGCTGAAGCAAAAATAATTGAAGTTGTAGAGCCCGCTGATTATGAGCAAGAACCAATCTGCTCACATTTCAATGTCTGTGGCGGATGTGCGTACCAGAACATCCCTTATGAAAAGCAGCTTGAATTTAAAAAGGAACAGGTTAAGTCAATAATAGACAGCGTTATTGAAGAACCATATGAATTTCTTCCCATAGTCTCAAGCCCCAAACAAACGGAATACAGAAACAAAATGGAGTTTTCTTTTGGGGATGAAGTAAAGGATGGCCCTTTATCTTTGGGAATGCACAAAAAAAATAGTTTCCACAGCATAATAAGCACCAGAGGGTGCCAAATTGTCGATGAAGATTATCGACAGATTTTATGTCAAATTCTGGATTATTTCCAAGGAAATAGTAAAACATACTACCATAAAACATCAAAAATAGGCTTTTTAAGGTACTTGCTGGTGAGAAAGACAGAAAAAACAGGAGAGATTTTAATAAATCTTATCACCACAAGCCAGGGAACATTAAACGAGCAGGAATTTGTGGATTTAATTCTTGGCATGAACCTGAAGAGCAAGGTAAAATGCATTGCACATTCCATATTTGACGGTGTGGCGGATGTGGCAAGAGCAGAAGAAATGAAAATTCTTTATGGTGAAGACAAAATAACTGAAGAGCTTCTGGGACTTCATTTCAACATTTCATCATTTTCATTTTTCCAAACAAACTCACTGGGTGCAGAAAAATTATATTCAATTGCAAGAGATTTCATCGGCACCACAAAAGACAAAACAATTTTCGACCTTTATTCAGGAACAGGTACAATTGGTCAGATTTTAGCACCTACAGCCAAGAAGGTAATAGGAATAGAAATTGTAGAAGAAGCTGTAGAAAAGGCAAATGAAAATGCAAAATTAAACGGACTGGACAACTGCACATTCATTGCAGGAGACGTCTTGAAAAAAATTGATGAGCTCCAGGATAAACCGGATATAATAGTCCTTGATCCTCCAAGAGAAGGAATTCATCCAAAAGCAATTCAAAAAATAATAGACTACAAACCAGAAACTTTCATCTACATTTCATGCAAACCAACATCTCTGGTAAATGACCTTCCAGTCTTCATAGACAACGGCTACAAAGTAGTAAAAGTTCAGTGCGTAGATTTGTTTCCCCAGACGCCGCATGTGGAGACGGTCTGTCTGCTGGAAAGAAAATAGTGTATAAAATCAAGGGTTTCAGCTCATACTCAATCAGATATTCTCATGTGTTTCTAGTCTGTGGAAACAAAAATAGTACTTTCTGATAACCTATTCAAAGTGCGTTTTGCGAAAATGGTTGGACGATTTAACAAAAGATAAGTTATTGATGGATAGATTGCGTAGTAAGTAGAATGCTATATTAAAATGTTGAAAATGAGCTAATATAAAGTAACAGTGTAATTTTTTTAATGAAGCAATAAAGTTATTAATAAGGGGGAGTTGATTATGAAATATTTAGGATCATGCCTTTGTGGTGAAGTTACTTACGAAATAGAAGGAGATTTTGAAAAATTTTATCTTTGCCATTGTGAGCGATGTCGCAAAGATACAGGTTCAGCGCATGCAGCCAATCTGTTTTCTTCTACAGCCAAGCTAAGGTGGCTGTCTGGTCAAGAAAAATCTAAAACCTTTAATTTTCGTTCAGAAGGGCACATAAAAAGTTTTTGTACTAATTGTGGATCGGCTTTGCCAAATATACAAATGGATGGAAAATTACTGGTCGTTCCTGCAGGAAGTATTGATAGTGATATAAGCATAAAGCCGCAAGGACATATCTATTATGCAAACAAAGCAAATTGGGATAATGAGCTTGAGAAAGTACCAAAGTTTGAAGAACTCCCAAATGAATGAAAATAAGAATCGTTATTCCTCAGAAGCGTTTTGCATTTTGATAACAATTGATAAGAGATCATCAATAGAACCTGACACTTTAGTTTCAATGGGGGATAGGAAATAAGTATTTACCCCTGCAGACGTTGAATTTGTTAAATTGTATAAGGGTAATGTGATACTGCACGTGGAAACAGTTGGTCTTCTTGAACGAAAATAGCAGCAAAATCTAAGATTATAATATATAGTGTACATCAATAAAAATCTATAAGGTGGTTCATGGACCAGATCAAAACAAAAGAAGCTGCTGAAAAATGGGGTTTAACCGAACGCCGAGTACAAGTTTATTTAGGAAATGGAAAATACCTGGTGTTGCCCGTCTTGGTGGATTGGTGTATTATTACACTATCATTATCCAGTGTTAGGTCCTTTTCCGGAGCATACTTTAATGTTCTTGGATTATTTGGTGATTATCCTAATAATTAAATCGGCCTAATCTTATTGGAACTCAGATTCATTCAGTATGAACAGCAGTCCTACAGTATTGTGTATCATAGTGGTGTATATGATAAAAAAAGATAGATGGACAGATTTATCTGAGTTTTCGAGCAGTAAAAGAAGTTAAATAAGTGGATTTTATGAAAGGGTTATTTTATGAACTTTGATTTATTTACAACAATTAAAATCTATATGTTTGTAAATTACACTTGTACGTTAATATTGGGCCTTGCTTGGTATCGAATCAAGGATAAATATAGTGGTATTTTGCTCATTTTTATGGATTTCATATTCCAATCCATAGGTCTTACACTAGCAAGTCTTCAATCCGTTTTATCTCCGATTTATTCTGTCATTGTAGCTAATAGCTTCATGTATGTTGGTGCTATATTGCTTTTATTTGGTGTTGGAAAGTTTATGAACATAAAAATCCAAAATGTTCATTATATTTTCAGTAGTATACTCTTTATTTGCGTATATAGTATTTTTACTCTATTTTATCCTAACACCAGAATTAGGCTTATAGTGTTTACGCTTATGATTTTACCTGTTTTCATTCACACAATTTGCATCATTTTATTTAAAGCGGACAGAAAACATAGAAGGTTTGCGGTTCATGTAATGATAGCTCATACACTGCTAGTGTTGATTCACGGTTCAAGAGCTTATATTGGTTTGAGTAACTTTAGATTATTTGATTATAGTTATTTACTTCAAGGTGAGTCAATACTCATAATGATTAGTTTATTACTTATGGTTTATCTTACATTTTCAATAACCCAAATGATACATATGAAACTACTATACCAATTAGATCAATCAATCGACTATACAAGAGATCTTCTAGTAAAAACACAGCATCTCGCTAATACAGATAATCTAACAAAAATCTATAATCGAGGGAAAATTGAAGATATATTGAAAGAAGAAATAAATATTTATGAAATCTATGACCGATTGTTTTCTATTTTGATGATCGACATTGACCATTTTAAGCGATTTAATGACCAATATGGTCACGATTATGGAGATCAAGTAATCATTGAGGTTACTAGACTCTTACAACAGAATCTGCGTGCTACAGATTCAATAGGAAGATGGGGTGGTGAGGAATTTCTCATTGTTTTAAGAGATTCAAATTTACAGATAGCTCAATCGGTTGGACAAAAGCTTATAAACATAATAGGTGCTAAAACATTAGAATATGGTGAAATTAAAGAGAATATGACGATTAGTATAGGGTGTTCAGAAATGAAAGAATCATATACGATGAGCACACTTATTAAGAGTGCTGATATAGCATTATATGAAGCAAAACAGAACGGACGTAATCGGATCGAGATAAATTCATGAATTAGTGCAGAGAAGGAACTCAATCTTGCAAGTATCTGTAAACTATATTTTAAAATGCCTCTTGAAAAACATTTTAATCAACAAATAATCGTTCATAGACGCGATTTTGACTACCAACTTGATGACATTTAAGTGTAACATTTAATCTATCCTTCCGTTAAGGGGAAACAAGATTTAGATGACATCACTATTGTCTACTCAAGGCATGTAGAAACAATTGCATTTCTTACGAGGAGCGAAGGGACGAAGTAAGCAATGCAACAACGCCTATGGCAGTAATGCCCGGGAGGCCAAGAGAAGCGAAGGGCGAAGCGCTTAGCAAAATATCGGTAATATGGAGGAAAAAATGACTGAATTATTAGCTCCGGCAGGAAGTATGGAAGCTTTAAAAGCTGCAATTTCTAATGGTTGTGATGCAATATACTTAGGAATGCAAAAATTTGGTGCACGTGCATACTCATCTAATTTTGATTTTGAATCGTTAAAAGAGGCTGTTACGTATGCGCACCTGAGGAATGTTAAAATCTATGTAACAATGAACACCATCATTTTCGAAAACGAAATTGAAGATATGAAAGAGCAGATGGACGTGTTAAATGAAATCGGTGTTGATGGAATTATAGTCCAGGATCTGTCTGCCTTTGATTATATAGTTAAAAACTTTCTTGATATGGAAGCACATTGCTCAACTCAAATGGGAATAGACGATTTAGACGGGACTTTATTATTTAAAGAACTTGGTGCTAAAAGAGTTGTTCTGTCCCGTGAAGTTGAGATTGAAAAAGTAAAAGAGATAAGAAGAATAGCTAAAATACCTTTAGAAATTTTTGTTCACGGTGCTTTATGTGTATCATATTCTGGAAACTGTCTAATGTCTGGATTAATCGGCTATCGAAGCGGAAATCGCGGAAGATGTGTTGGTTCATGTCGTAAGGAGTATGAACTAATTGATAAGACAACAGATACGTCTTTAGGGAAAAACTATATTCTATCTACTAAGGACTTAAACACAGTCGATTATATCAATGATTTAAAAGAAATTGATTCTTTAAAAATAGAAGGTCGAATGAAAGAGCCTGCATATGTTGCTAATGTAGTATCAAAATATCGCATGGCCTTAGATAATAAAATAACCGAAGAAGATAAAGAAAATCTGAACAAAACATTCAATAGAACATTTACTAAAGGATATTTGTTTCACGAAGATAAGAAAGATATTACAAACATCTTAAGACCTAATAACTTTGGTTATGAAATTGGAAGAATTAGCAAGATTGTTAAAGACATGTATGAAATAACACTTACACGTACTTTAAATCAAAACGATACAATCAGAATAAGTCATAACAATGAAGATGTTAATTTAACTGTTGTAAAACTGTACGATAAAGATGGCAATTTAATCAACAAAGCAGATGATGTCTGCTATATAAAACTCAAAGAAAAGATGTCTAAGGGTGATTTAGTATATATAACGAAGGATTATTTCTATTACAAAGAATTAGAATCATCACTGGAAAAAGAATTTAAACGGTTTAACCTAGATATTAGAGTGTATGCATATCCAGATTCAAAGCTTATCATAGATGGGTCGGGCTTAGGCTTTAATTATTTATATGAAAGCGAGGAAATACTAGGGGTCGCAATTAATAATCCAACAACAAAAGAGCAGTTAATAAAGCAATTTTCAAGATTAAATGATACTATATTTGAACTTAATCATGTAGATTTTGAGGAAAGCAATGCATTTATTCCTGCTAAACTGTTGAATTCAGCAAGAAGAGATATTGTACAGGGCTTATATGACTTAAAGCTTAACAGCCATAAGAAAAGAACCAAAACAGTAAAAGCAAAAGAAAAAATAAGCTTTGCCCCTCAAAATCCATACCTTACGGCCTCTGTAACGACTAAGGAACAGTATGATGCTTGCGCTAGCTGTGGAATTAAGGAAATCTATTTTGAGAACATTATTAGGAGAAACCAGAACGATTATAAGGAAAAAGAAGGTCAGTTACTAATCGGAGGATATGGCGGAATTTATCACTACAGAAAGACTAATCCTTTTGTTACGGACTATTCTCTAAATGTTGTTAATTCTGCCAGTTGCTATGAATTATATAGATTGGGTGCTGCGCGAGTAACTTTATCTTATGAATTGAATAAGAGACAAATTGAAGATTTAATTAATGCCTATTGTGAAGAAAATGACGGCCATCCTGCACTAGAAATGATTGTATATGGTAAGGCTCCTTTGATGTTTACAAAATATTGTCCGCTGAAAAAAATGAATCAATGCGGTATTTGCAAAACAAAGAGCTATGAGTTAAAAGATGAGCAAGGAACGTTCCCTATCATTTCTCATGATGATTGTACAACGACTATCCTTAATGGGAAGACGCTTAATCTTTTAGATGAGCTACAAAGCATAAAAGGAATCGAGGCATTCAGATTAAACTTCACAGTTGAATCAAACGAGCAGGTTGTGAAAACCATTAATAAGGCTTTAAGCAAATTAAATGGCAGAGTGGATAAAGCTGTCTTTAACCAGGAAACAGACACAAGAGGACATTTTAATAAAGAGATTTTGTAGGAAAATACTAATTACTATAATAAATTAATTTTAACATGTCAATTAGCGGCTCTGAAGAGAGTCGCTTTTTTCAGTGTTATCGGTTTATTCAGGAGGTCTTCCCTCATACATAATAGACAGTCCCACGTAGACTCTACCCCAGTTTCTTTGTGTCTCAGTCCATTTTTTAGGAGCTTCAAAGGTTGCTAGGTAAAGGGCTTTCAACAGGCGATATTCATTCTGCCTCTTGGTCAAAAAAATGACCACTCAGTTCAAAATTATTGAAAAAGAAAAAGAATACAGCTACAATGATAAATCGAATTCAATCTAAAGAACGAAGAGGATGGTTAGTGTGATAGTAAAATTGAATTTATGATTTTTATTTTATGGATTCCTTGTGTTAATCAAGTCATGGATGGTTCCTAATGATTTGAGATTATGAGGTTTAAATCGAAAATCGTCCCTTGTGGGACTTATAACAAGAAAAGGAGAGCGTAAGAATGAACAGAAAGAAGCAATTATTAGCATGGATACTTGCCTTTGTAATGGTATGGATTCAGCTGCCGGCAGTAGAAGTCTTTGCAACAACTTATGACTTTAGTGATATTAAACAAGGTGATAGTTATAATTGTGGTTATGTTGTGCCAGGGGATAAACTATTGACGAACAATGAAAGTGTAAAAATTTTTTATTTTTGGTATGAAGTAGATGAATGGAATGCAATAGCGGATATTAGGGATATAAATACCCCAATTTTAAGCATAGAGGATATTCCAGCGGCGGCAACAGCTTACCAGGAAAAGATAGATTCGGGGTATAATTTTCTTAATTGGGAAATTTTTGTCATATTCAGATCGGGCGACGAGTTTGAGTTTCAATTAGAACCCAATTGGGTAAAACGTGTAACATCAATAGATATAAGCAGTCAAGCGTTACCTGACGTTACCAGCAGTGAGACCTTATACAAGTGTTTTCAAATGACAGCAACGGCTTCTCCAGACGATGCATATAATAAGGCAGTGGCTTGGGCAGTATATGATAGTCATGGTCATGAAACAGATAAGGCTACCCTTACAGACGATCCAAGTACCGGTGCCAAAATTCTTAAAGTTAAGGAAGCAGGAGAGTACCGTGTAAGAGCTTTAGCAGAAGATGGATTTGGCACATTTAAAGATTTTGCAATTAATGTTGAAGACATACCTGTAACTGGTGTAGAGGTAAGTTCTGAAAATAATGCTACAACTGTTATGAATGGCAGTACCTTAAATATGAGTTCAGAGATTACACCGGAAAATGCAACCAATAAAAACGTTACATGGAGTGTAACACCAGGAACAGGAAATGCAACCATAGATAATGATGGTGTGCTCACAGCAACAGCAGTAGGCACAGTAACTGTAACAGCAACATCTGTGTCAAATAATACTGTATATGGAACGAAAGATATAGAGATAACACCACAATTGATAGCTGTAAGTGGCATAGTGGTAAATTCAGCCAATGATGCAACCAGTATTGTAAATGGCGGCACCTTAAATATGAGTGCAACGATTACACCGGAAAATGCAACCACTAAAAGTGTTACATGGAGTGTAACACCAGGAACAGGAAATGCAACCATAGATAATAATGGTGTGCTTACTGCAACAGCAATAGGTGCAGTAACCGTAACAGCAATATCTGTGTCAAATCCTAATATATATGGAACTAAAATAATTACAATCACTGCACCGGCAGACAATGATGATGATGACAGCACAGGCGGCAGCAGTTCACAATCAAAACCGGTGGATCCTTTTCAAGCATTATCAGCAGCAGATAGAATGGATATAGTAAACAATTTAAAAGAATATTTGCCTTATACACTTCTAGAATGTAAAGGGTTAACAGTAGAAATGTTTGATACACTAACAGACCATAAGTTTACAATAGAATATCTTAAAACCTTAGTAAATAATCCTGAGCTCATGAAGAAAACTTTTGGTATAGATGTTAAGGCTATGATAAAGTATGTTTCCCTAGAACCTGTAAAAAATCCAAACTTTAAGGATATAACTAGCCACTGGGCAAAAGATAATATAATTAAAGCAGCTAATGAAGGCTTTGCATCAGGCCTTCCGGAGGGTATATTTGCACCAGATCAAGCATTACAGTCAGCGGATACATTAACATTTTTAAATAGAATTCTACTTAAAAACGACAGTACCTACAATAAACTTCCAAGAAGTACCGTAGATAAATATTTAAAAGACAAAGACCACTGGGCATATTATTATATGGCTTCTATATGCGCTAAGTTAGATGAAAAGACAGTTGAAACGATTATGGAACTTGAAGAGCAACCGATTACTCGTGAATTATTGGCACAAATATTGTTTGAATTGACAAAAGACTACCTTGAGCCCATAAAGGGACAAGAATTTGGTATGAAGGATATTGATGAATCTCAGTATAAAGAGGCTATAGAGTTTTGCTTAAGTACAGGATTATTATACGGTACTGGTGATGATACTATGTCACCAAAGAAAGTATTAACTAGAGCTGAGATGATGACGATATTAACAAGATTAGATGCTAAATTAAGTCGATAAAGCTTTAGAGAGAAAGGATTGTAAACTTTATTTACTCTCTAGCCTACAGTCCTTTCTCTTAAATACATAGTTTTACTCTAACCTAAGAAGGTGACAAGATGTATATCAAAAAACTATTTAAATATGTTTTATTATATGGCTTGGTTTTGGGTATAGGGCTTTTGCTTTTGGTGCTGTCTACCCTTATACCTAGATTAAGCATACAAAAAAAGTCAGAAGCTTCAGCCGTGTATCTTAACGAACAATCACTGTTTACGCCTATACTAAATGGACAAAAATCGACTATGGTAGATAACTATGCGGATACCATCAGTCTAAGTATTGCTTATAGTTTGGATGAAAAACAACCGTTAAAGTCGGCTTTGGAGACAAATTACTACAATGAGCCTACTTTAAATGTTAATGAAGCTTATAAACTATCGGTTATGGAACAAAAAAAGGGCAATACACCTTATACCCGTTACTGGCATGGTAGCATAATATTTATCAAGATTTTATTAATGTTTTTAGATATTAGAGGCATTCGACTACTTGGCGCAATTGTTATAACAGGGCTTATTGTAGGTTTGAGTTGGTTATTGTACAAAAATCATCACAAGATTTTGCTGCTGTCTTTTGTCATTGGTATGGTATTTGTGGGAGTGTGGGTAGTTCCTTTTTCTATAGAGTATACAAGTACTTTTATCATTATGATGATATTTCTCATTGCAATAATGCTCTCTGAAGAAAAAACAATTGAGCAGTTGTTCCCTGCTTTTTTCCTTATAGGTAGCATAACATGTTTTTTTGATTTTTTAACAACAGAGACATTGACATTTACTGTCCCAATTCTTTTTTTGTTATGTTTAAGCTTTGAAAAAGGGGAGTTAACAGATTTTAAAAAGGGGTGTATTCTTACCCTAAAGTCAGGAGTATTGTGGGTTCTAGGTTATGGAATTATGTGGCTTTCAAAATGGGGCATAAGTAGTTTAGTACTTGGAAGAAATACTTTCATAGAAGCCTTTGAGCAGGCTGAGCTTAGAATGATAGGCGAGGCGACAGGTGGGGGTGTGCAACAACTATTAGGTGCATTGTTTAGAAATATAGCCCTACTGTTTCCTATGCAGTTTGGTAAAACTTATAGGCAAGTATTTCTTTTATTTATAGGAATATGGTTTGTGCTTTCTTGTTTATGGATTTTTTATGGAGGAAAGATTAAAAAACAGTGGTTTTTAAAACTACTGCTTTTAATAGGGCTGATACCTTATGTTCGTTATGTTGTGCTAAGCAATCATAGTTACCTTCATTACTTTTTTACTTATAGGGCACAGCTAGTATCTGTAATAGCAGTAAGTTACTATTTTTTATTTTGTTTAGATAAAACCTTGACTTTTAAATTTTTGAAGCATTAGAAACTATTTGTAGATTACAAGTAAACCTACAATCAAGAAGAATAAGATAGTAAAGAAATAAGGAGATGTGTATGGAACTTACAATATTAATGCCTTGTCTAAATGAAAGACAGACATTGGGACTGTGTATACAGCAGGCACAGAAGTTTATCAAAGACAATAAACTTTCGGCGGAGATACTTATTGCAGATAATGGCAGTACCGATGGCTCACAGCAACTGGCACAAGATTTAGGTGCAAGAGTGGTACACGTGCTTTTAAAAGGATATGGGAATGCCTTAAGAGGGGGAATTGAATCAGCCAGAGGCAAATACATTATCATGGGAGACTGTGATATGAGCTATGATTTTCTACATCTGGAGCCTTTTTTAGAAGCCTTAAGAGCAAGTAACGACTTTGTTATAGGCAACAGGTTTAGTGGTGGTATTAAAAAGGGTGCTATGCCAATACTTCATCGTTACTTTGGAGTGCCTTTGCTATCTTATATAGGAAGAATGGTTTATAAAGTGCCTGTTGGAGATTTTCACTGTGGGCTAAGAGGTTTTAACAGGAAAGCTATTCTTGAACTAAAACTAGAAACCGAGGGCATGGAGTTTGCAACAGAAATGATAGGGGCTTTTGCTAGAAGTCCCTATAAGATTAAGGTAATACCGACAGTACTTAGTAAAGACGGTAGAAACAGTAGGTCTCATATTCGAACCTTTAGGGATGGATGGAGACATTTGACTTTAATGTTAAGGGATATTAAACATTAGAGAGTTAAAAATCTTAGAAACTCTCCGGGCAAATCTGAGGCAAAGAAAGAGTATTAAAAATAATAACGTATTATACGAAAAGATTCACTTTAATATTATACTCCTAAATAAATATAAAAAAGAGCAGGATGTTTTAACACTACTGCTCAACTGATTAATTTTCTTATAAATTCATCAATACAATATTTAAAGTAACTTAATTAGCTCTTCTAATTTTTTAGATAAAGTTTTCGCAAGCTCAAAATCAGTGTTTTTTAAAGCTATTGCTATTTCTGTTTCCACAGATTTTTTCTTTTGTTCAATTTCTAAATAGTCTTTATCAAAATGTTTTGCATAAATCATCTGTCTGAATTTTCTCATGCTCATTTTTCTAATTGTCTTATCTTCAACCATTAAAACATAATCCATACAGTTTACTATAAAGTTGTAATCATGAGAAATCATCAGAATTGCACCGTTATAATTTTGTATGGCCTTTTCAAGTGCTATTTGTGAATAGGTGTCCAAATGGCTTGTGGGTTCATCAAGAAGCAGCATGTTAGCGTTACTAGCTGAAACTTTGGCCAATTGCAGTATATTTTTTTCTCCGCCAGATAAGGAACCTATCTTTTGATCAATTAGTTTATCATTAAAACAATAGTTTGAAAGATATGATTTGATTTCTTGATAAGTTTCAAATCCAACATCTGCAAACTCTTCAAGTATTGTATTTCTTTCGTTTAGTATTTCTCCTTGATTTTGAGATAAATAAGCAACTTTAACGCCACTATTTATTTCAATGGAATCATTATCATTTTTATAGATATCTTTTAATAAAGTTGTTTTTCCTGTACCGTTCGGACCAATAAGTGCTACCTTATCAGTAGATTTAATCTCAAAATTGACATTTTCTAAAAGTGTTTCATCAAAAGCAACACTGTAATCATTAACTTTTAAAGCAATGTCTCCTTCGATTTTGTTATCAGTAGCTAGACGGATATCCGGCTGTTTAATATCTACGAAAGGCGCTTTAATCCTACGTTCCATTAATCGTTGTTGAATTTTAACTCTAGCTTTTAAAGCTCTTCCTTTAGAAGAATCAGAAAGTTCAGTTGCAATAAATCTTAATTTATTGATTAAAAGCTCGTTTCTCTTGATTTCTTCATCATCAGCAGCAGCAAGCTCTTGTAACTCAATTTTAGTTTGCAGTAATGAGAAGTTATAATCAATATATGTTCCATCAAATTCCTGAAGTTCCATGTTTTCAAGGTGTAAAATTTTATTAAAACAATGATTCAATAGATATCTGTTGTGAGTAATAACTAAAATTGTTTCCTTGTGAGAATTAATTAGGTTTTTAAGCGAATTAATATTTTCAAAGTCTAAAAACACATCCGGTTCATCCATAATTATTAAGTCAGGACGATTAAGCATTTCCTTAATAACTTGAACAAGTTTAAATTCGCCACCACTAAGCTCAGATATCATTAGACCCTTATGATTACTTAAGTCTGCAAGATTTAGTTTTTTATTAATGTTGCTTTCAAATTCATCTCCATTAATTGCATCAAACGCGTCTTGTGCTTGTTGGTACTTTTCTAGCAAAGTATCTATATCCGATGATGTTTCCATTTCAGCACAAATGGATGTTATTTCATTTTGTAGATTAATAAATTTTTCGCCTATATATTCAAAAACAGTAGTTTCTTTTGGTTTGTCTAGTTGTGAGAACTGACTTACATACCCAATTCTACAGTTTGGGTCTATTTCTAACTTTCCATCAAACATATATTTCTCTGGATCCATAATTATATCTATCAGTGTGCTTTTTCCACTTCCACTTGTGCCTATAAAAGCGCAATGCTGACCATCTTCTAATGTAAATGAAATCTTATTATATAGATTTTTTTGTGGAAATGAGTAGGACAAGTTTTCAACTTTTATCATATTATTACCTTTCTTTATCATCTAAAAAAGAGCTTATAAAAATAAGTTCTTCAATATATAATCTTCCCAATTGCAATTTTGTAATTCATTATAATGCAGTTATGATGTTTTTTGTTTACCGTGGATAGCATAACATTTTTTATGACAAAATTCAATCATTTCATATTAAAACTTTTCATGTCAAAAATAAAATAAAAAATAAGGAGAATATATGAGTAAGGTTCTTTATATCAAGGCAAATGCAAATTAGATCGAAAAATAACCACTTGTGCAGATTTTTGACCGCTTGTTCATAACACCTTGAAAATTGCATGATAAAATGATACTTTTAAAAAACTATCAAACTATTTTGGAATAGATTTGGTAGTAATTTTTGTTAAATAAAAAAAGGGGGAGACGAATGTTGCATTATGCGAAACTTTCTTGGATTAATTGGGGCGTCTTCTGTCATACGCACAATTACGGGAAGCAGTAGCATGTTGCCTTCTGCTTTCAAAGGAAGGAAAAATATTATGAGGAAAAATACTTTAACAAAACAAATCTTAAGTATCTTGTTATGCTTTTGCATGGCAATGGGTCAGT
Source organism: Sedimentibacter sp. B4 (assembly GCF_000309315.1). NCBI lineage: Bacteria > Bacillati > Bacillota > Tissierellia > Sedimentibacter > Sedimentibacter sp. B4. The sequence goes on along the minus strand of NZ_CANG01000038.1, from coordinate 137,203 downwards.
TTCCGATATCAGTGCTGGCAGCTGAAGGACCCTCAGAGGTCATTATTGGTGGTGTTACAGTAAATAGCAATGACTGGTATGCTACGACTGATTCAAGTGGAAATGTCATTACTGAGGGGGCAAGTGCTGATAACTGGAATATCCACGTTATATTTGCTAGCGCTGACAGCACAACTGGTGCAGCTATTACACTTAAAAATGCAATAATTAAGAACACTGGAGATGCAACTACTCATGCAATCAAAGCATATAATTGCGATTTAGATATTGCATTAGAGGGTACAGCAAATCAAGTAGGAACCAATGAAACTTCTTATGGCAATGCAATATTCATGTCAACCGGCAACAATGTGACAATAACCGGTGAAGGAGACCTTACTCTAAAGGGCAATTACGGCATTAATGTCAACGGTCTAGGAGAAGTGAACATTAATACCACAGGCAATTTGAACATAGCTTCTACCTGGCAGATGGTCAGTACCGGTGGAAGACTTTTAGTAACTGCAAAAAGCATTGAAGCAGAGGGATATTATTTTTACGCAAATACCGCATCTCTTACTGCTACAGACGGCGATATTCACTCCACTGGCAGTGGTCAATATGGTATTCAAACAGGCGGCAATGTCACTGTTGCTGCTCCAAATGGTGCAATTTTTGTGAAGGGAAAAGAATACGCTATTCATGCCACGGATTATTCTGTCAATGTTTCTGCAAAGAACGATGTAACACTGACTGGAACAGTACAGAGTAAGGAGGCTTCTGTCACCTCAGAGACAGGCAACTTAACCATCAACGGTTATTATAAGGCCATTGAAGGCGCTCGAACCTCAGTTGCGCTGTCTGCACCGTCAGGAGATATGCTTCTGAATTCAATTAGTAACAGCATCATAGCAGGAAGTAATAATTACACCCTTGCCATCACAGCAGGTAAAAAGTTAGAGGCAAAGGGCCCATATGGAATAGAGAGCTACGGAACCGCAACCATCAAGGCGAATAAGGTGTATGTAACAAACACCACCACTGGATATACTTTCAATGGTGGGGCACTGACGATTACGAACCCTAGCGGAGGTAATTGCTCTGAAGTATATGTTTCAGGAGGACATAACGGCAGGGATGTTATTAATTCATATGGAGATGTGAACATTAAGGCAGATAAGGTTATGATTATAGCAGGCCCCAATGCCGCACATGCTATCTACGGCTTAAATGTGAACAGTGACATCACGGTCTCTATAGGAGACTCGGGATTAATTGTAGGGGCAATTAATTTAAAAGGCACCAATGCTATTTCTACGGGTATGCTACGTGCAGAAAAGAACGGCGATGATGCATCTTATGGCTTGAACCTGAGTACCAATACCCCATCACAAAGTACATATTACAAGGCGGGGGACGGCTATGTGCTATTCACACCTGCCGCAGGAGAAATTTCGGCTACATTGCTTTTGCATAATGCAACCATTATCAATGTTACACCACCTATCAATTTCGCAATCGGAATGGAAAATGAGGGTATTGCATTGCCCACAGGTAATATTATCCTAGAGGTTGAAGGAACAAATAGTATTAAGTCATCCAATGGTGATGGCATAGGTTACTTGGGGAGTCACGTTACTCTGACTGGAAGCGGTGTCCTGACTGTAGACGGCGCAGCAGGTGACATCATGCTTGATGACGGTTCCTTTTCCTTTGCAGATGGTGCTGATGTGACCCTGAACAGTGTAGTATCGGTAAGAAATGATAATACATCTCAAAATACTGATACTGTTTACGGAAATATGACAGTCATGCCAGGTTTTAGTAGTCTGTACAGAGATGCTATAATTGCCGAAGGTGCAATTGTGACCATACCCGAGGGAAGAAATTTTTGGATGGATGAAACGGACTCCATAGCCATTAACGGACAGATTGTAAATAATGGTACAATAGTTCTGCCTTACAATTACACTATTCAGCAAATTAAGGCTTTAAATCTTACAGGAACTATATGGCTGCACGATAGCGTAGAAAATAAATATAGAATTTTTGTCAATAACAATATTTATGCCTATGGCGGAAAGGTGGACTATGATTTAACTATTTCTGAGCCGCCAACTGAAGCAACTTATTATGAAACAAGCAACGGATATTTTATCTTTACGCCTTCATCGGGAGAAACACAAGCTAAGCTGAGTTTGCACAATGTGGAAATTTATGGGGAGTTTACTCTGCCAGAGATTCCGTTGACAGTTTATTTAGAAGGTGAAAATACAATAGGTACAATAAATGCACCTGCTTCTGTAATAATTGAAGGCAGTGGCATATTAAATGCTAACATTTTTAATAACAGAAATGAGAATGCTAACTTGACTGTTAATAGTGGTGCAACACTTAACACAATGTATAATAAAACAGTAGATATGATTACAACTAATACAATTTATGGTAACTACATATTGAGCGAAGATGCTAGATTTTATGTAAGTCCATCCAATAAGTGGGTGCTGTTATCAGGTGCAGTTTTCACACTTAAGGAATATGGAAATCTGGAGTTTCACAGTGGTGCAACACTTGATGATTTATTAATCGGTGATGGTGCATCTATTATTAACAACAACTATATAACACTGCCAATTGGTACTACAGAGGAGCAAATTGAAGCATTACCTTTATCAGGCTCAGGTGTGGTGAGGGTAACAACAGCATATGATAACCATGGATACCCTGAAACGTGGGAAACCTATACAAATGACGGAATAGCATTGAAGGTTGTTACTGGTGATATTGATTTATCAGGTGCTGAAGACCATAGTAATGCAACATTAGAAAATGACGGCTATGAATGGGATGTAGAAAGTAAGACTCTGAAGCTTGGTAATGCATATATTTCTGGAAATATAATATTACCTGCCGGAACTGTTATAGACAATATATCAAATAGCATTATAAGTGGTATATTAGATGGAAAAGAAGGTGAAGCGTGTGATATACGCATCATAGGCTCTGCATCACTAATGGTTAATGGTATTCATGGCGGGGGAACGAACGGAGATACAATAACTATATCAGATGGAGCAAATGTCACTGTTAATGGTCAAATTAATATAGGTGCTAGTGGTGGTGTGGATGGTACACTGAATGTTTTAGGTAATGGAACAGTGGTGAATGTTATAAATTCTTATGGATCTGCAGTTTATTGTGATACTGTAAATATTTATGATGGAGCATCATTAATAGCCAGTTCAAAAGACTCAGTTGGTGTGTTTGCTCAAACTGGTGTGAGCGTTAGAGGTGGCTCAAGCCTCACTACAAATTGTGAATATGGTGTATATATTATTGATGGTAAGCTAGAGGTAGAAACCGGAAGCAAGTTAATTACAAACGGTTCAGTGGCTCCATTTTGTATAGTAGATAAAACTGGCTTAAAAGAACAAAGTGATGTTATTTCTTTGCCAGGCATTCCTGATGGAAGAGAGATTACTTCTGTACTTGGTATTGACAGTGGGTACGGACAATATCGATATTGGAGCCTTGTATCAACCGGCGGCAGCTTGAGCGTATCAGACGAAAATAATGAACCTGTTACATTACTGGGTGCCTTTATCGGACCTGCTACGTTCCAAAGTAATTTAGCAGAATCTGAGATTGCTGTTTTAGGTACATATACATACAATGGAACAGCTCATATTCCTGCTAAAGAAAATGTGATTGTGACTTTGGATTCTGGCAGCCATATAGTTGACAGCAGCAATTATGACATAACTGCTTCTAATAATATTAACGCTGGTGAAGCAACAGTAACTGTTACTGCAAAAAATAGCAGCAATTATGCTGGAACAAAGAGCACAACTTTTACAATAAATAACTCAAGCAGTAATTCTGGAGGAAGTAATCAAAGCATTAGCTATAAATTGACTTTTGAAACAAATGGTGGTTCAAAGATTTCTGATGTTTCTAAGTCTTCAGTAACAGTAATTAATTTAAGTGAATATAAATCGACTAGAGCAGGTTTTGAATTTAATGGATGGTATAACGATGAAGCGTTAACTTATAAGGTTGCAGAAATTAACCTTAATAAAAACACCACAGTATATGCTAAGTGGGTTGAGATACCTAAAGAGGAAACAAATCCTTTTATAGATGTAGCTGAGAATTCATATTATCATGATGCGGTTATGTGGGCGGTTCAAGAAGGTATCACAAGCGGTACTGGCCCTAATACATTTAGCCCTGAAATGATTACTACGAGAGCTCAGATGGTTACTTTCTTATGGAGAACAGTTGGAAAGCCTGAGACAAAATTAACTAATTCTAATTTTTGTGATGTGGATAAAGATTCTTATTATTACAAGGCTGTTCTTTGGGCAGAGGAAAATGGTGTGACTGAAGGAACAAGTGTTACTAAATTTTCACCGGAAGATAAGGTGACTCGAGGACAGGTAGTGAGCTTTTTATGGCGTTTGGATGGTAGGCATGAATCTACATATGCAAATCCATATATTGATATCAACGATGGTACGTATTATTACGATGCGATATTATGGGCAGTGGAAAAGGGCATTACCTATGGCACTTCCGAAGTAAATTATAGTCCGGATGACCCATGTTTGCGTGCACATATTGTAACATTTTTATATCGCCAACTTGCAGATTAAATTATAAATAGTTAATCTCCATGGCGTAGTTCAAAAAAACGAGACAAAAATGCCATAAATGCGAATTTTGTCTCGTTTTTTTGCCGTTTTTATAAATTACAAAGTTTACTTCTTGCGTTCCTTTACAGAGGTCATCAATAAACTTCTAAAAATTAAGCTTTTAAGAATATAAACCCTGCGGAGAAAATATTATTGTCATGAGTAAATATAGCTGTTCCATTATATTTTTTTATAACGGAAAGGATTGACTTCATACCAAAACCGTGACCATCTTTTTGAGAAATGGGAATACCCTTACCATCAAATGAAATTTTTTCTGCAAAGTAGTTTTCAACAAAAATTACCAATTGATTTTGCTCATATCTTGAGTTGATTTTAATTGTTCGCCTTTCTTCCGGCTGAGATAAGCTGGCATTTACTGCATTGTCCAGTATATTGGCATATAAAATAGCAATATCATTTTCATCGAAAGGCAATTCCTTTGGTAAAGATATTTCATATTCCAGTTTAATATGGGAAGAAATGGCCTTATGCGCATAGATAGAAATTGCAGAATTTACAATTTGATTTTGACAGAACTTTACAGTACCTATAGACAATAATTGGGTATTCAGCTTTTTTAACATTTCAAGAGCCTTATCATTTTCATTCTCTGAAATTAAGGAGAAAAGCATTTGTGACTGGTGTCTTATATCATGGCGTATAATTCTTATTTTTTCTTCCTTTTCTTCAAGCAAATAAGCACTGTCAGAAATTGCTTTGATTTGCAGATTCAATAATTCATTTTCGTTTTTAACTCTGATTTTTTCATCTAGTTCTTCAAAATCAATGTTGATGCATTTCCATGACGCAATTACGGTAATGGACATGAATACTCTTGCGAAAAATTGCTGCCATGTGGAAATCCACGCACCATCCATAGTAGTGATCATATTTCCGAAAAGTGTAAAGCAAGGCACCAACCAAATCCATTTCCAGTAATAATGCTTTTCCTCGCCAATTCGGAGCAAAAATGAATTTTTTAAAATTTTATAAAGTGGATAGGAGCATAAAAGAAAAAGTGATAAAAAGCCAAGGCTTTGAATTTGAAATTGTATGTTTAATGGAATATTTGAAAAATACATGTTGGTGAACAACGCAGCAAAAGAATGAAGAAACAAGGAATAGACGCTTTGTACAGATAAAATAAAAATATGTTTAAAAAGCTGATTTGGAATTATTATGCAGTTGATTATAAAATAGCAAAAACCACCACAGCATATAATAAACTTATAACCTTTGGGAGTTATTATGAAATTTGAGAAAATAAGAAATAATGCAGCAAATTGAACCATAAAAAAAGCAGAGTATGAAAGAACTAAAAGTCTTTTCTGCCTGTTGGATAGAATTGTATGAAAAGGGATGTATCTGAGAAAAACTCCTGTCAGCCAAATAACGGAGACCAAAATGCTATTTATTATAAAACTCATCAGACATTCCTCTTTCCTAAGAAATATTTCATATATTGATTAAGCACCATTTGTTTTTTTCTTCGGCTAATTGGAAGCCTTTCATTATTTTTTAACAAAAAGTTATCTTCGTCATAATTTTGTATATAATCCATGTTTATAATAAGGTTTCTGTAGCATTCCAAAAAACGAGTATCATTTAATAACTCCTGTGAATAATCTAAATACTTACCGGACACTTCAAAAGTTTTTTCTAAAAGATGAAAATATAGCTTGCGATTGTTTACTTCAAAATACAAAATTTCCTTAAATGGACAGAAAACTTCAGATCCGTTTAAAAATATAGTTAGGCCAGAAAATTGCAAAGATAATTGTTTCATCACATAATCCATAGCATTACAAAATGCAAAGGAGGACTCCTTTAAAGGTTTTGTTACATAACCTTTGGCATGGACCTCATAGCTTTCGGGATAATGCTCCTCACTGCTTGTAAAAAATATAATATGACAATTTTCATCTGTTAAGGAAACTTGTCTGGCTATATCAATTCCGGTTAAAGATTTCATATAAATATCCAAAAATAAAATATCATATATTCCCTTTATGTAAGACTTTAAAAAATCCTCTCCGCTATGGTATTCATCATAAAAAATCTGTATGTTCTCATATTCTTTTCTCCGAATAAAATACTCTTTTGCAAGAGTAATAGCAGCTTTTCGGTCTTGGGAATTATCATCAATTACTGCAATTCTCACGTTTTAACCCCTGTTCACACCATTATCTGACAAAATTATACCAAAAAATTACAATAATCTCAAGATTTTTGTCAACCGGTGAGGACTATGTACCATTCACTCCATTTTTAATATTACTTGTTATTATGTTAAAAATAAGAATAAAGTGGTAATATTGTAAAATAATCAAAAAATAATATAATGTTTTTAGGCTGCCACCTCAAAAATTATTTGATAATACGAATACTATTGGAATCGTATCCTGGGTGTGCGAAGTTATTACTGATTAAAATTAATTCTGAGGAGATGAAGTAGTGGGTAAAAGAGTTGTTGGTTTATTAATGATGATTTTTACATTTATAATGGCAAGTATAATCCCTGCTTATGCAGCAAATGTATCAGCAAGTGTCACGGTGACACTCCCGACATTTAATGTTGCACTTAACAGTGTGAACATGGATAACCGTTATAATAAATATCCTTTGATAGTGTACAAGGATATCACTTATTTTCCAATGACATATAGTGATTGCAGGTTTCTGGGGTTGGAATCCAGCTGGAGGGGGAATCAAGAAGGCTTATTGATAGATGCGACAGATATAACAGCTGCATATTGTCCTTATAGCACAAAGGAAAGAAATAATAGCAGCTATAAAGCAACGATTCCTACATTTCCGATTAAGATAAATGGAAAGTTAATCGACAACAGTAAGGAAGAATATCCAATACTAATATTTCGTGATATTACATATTTCCCAATCACTTGGAAGTTTGCCGTTGATGAGTTTGGCTGGGATTACAGTTTTGATTTGAATAACGGCCTGTCTATAAATTCTAATAACATACATTTGCTTCAGAGCACAGTTCCCAATGACAGAGCGAAGGATACGGAAGTAATGGCAATAGCAGATGGATATGTGTATTATGTAGGCGTAAATGGAACGATTATGCAATCAAAAATCGTTTCCTCAAATAATATTGAATCTAATGGTGGTATGAACGAGGCACCAACAAGTAAAGTTATATATCAACTTCCTTTTAACAGTCTAGGGGATGGTAAAACATATGTCTTGCCCTGGTTATATTCTGAAGATGGAAATGCTTATCTTACATTTCATAATGGCGGGGCGACAATGGGGACGGATTATCTGTTTCGCCTAAACAGCGATGGGGCAACGTTGATCAGTAATTCAAGAAACGTACTTAAGTCTTTCAATGACAAGGAGTTCCAGTGGTGGGTAGGTCCTGCACCGGGTCCCGGAAATTTATACATGAAAACCCCAAACACAATTGATTCTGCTGATCTAACTTATCCTGGCTGGGAAAAAATTGGATCTATGGATTACCTCTATGGCTGGTACTGGAATATAAACGATATGCCCGGCACTGAGAGAATAAGTGAAGGCGGAACTGGATCGAGGGACTGTTATCTTATTGGCGATGATTTATATATCCTTGGGTTTGATACAAGAGCAGCTGCTGATTATATAAAAAATGGCGGTATCAAGACTACAACCGGTCTGTATCAGGTGAATATTAAGACTAATGAAACGAGAAGAATAACTGACCAAGAAGTTACAGGTTTCAAGGCAGAGGGAGATTATATTTACTATCACAATAGATATGTTGAACTCTTCAAGTATAAAATATCTGAAAAGATTGAATATCCAATACAGACAAAACTGGAGAGGGGCAATAATTTTATTGAGCGGTTTGAAGTTCTTGGAGGTCATATATATTTTGAAAGCGGAGTGGATCATGGATTATATGATTCCAGTTATGAGAATATAGGATGGGGCGTGCGCGAATTAAAGTTGACAGGGTCTGATAAGGAATATGTTGTTTGCACTCTCTCAGGTGATAATGAGTTGACTGATAGAATTATACTTTTTGATAATACCGGTAAAAAAGTATTTAGATCTTCAGATGATTCATATTCCATAACGGTCGAAGGCAACAAAGTTTACTATTTCAATAAAGGCACCAACACAATATGTATAGGAGACTTAAGTACAGAATTTAAATAATTGTATGCCCCGTATCCCTATGACTATGGAACAGACTGTGAAAATGCGGTAGCCATTGTTCGTCAAGTGGTTGTTGATTTTATTAATATGAATATTGATGATAAGTTTTCGTTGGAATGGAAAACAGAGGATAAACTTTTTTCATGTGTAATCAATGCTGACAAAGAGTTATTGAAACGTGCGGTAGCTAATCTAATCCAAAATAGTATTTATCACAATGAAAATGGGTGTACGATTTATGTTTCTGTTGAGGACAAAGATAGGGATTGTGTCATCTGTATTGAGGATAGCGGTGTAGGTGTTACCGATGAACAGCTAAAAATGTTAAATATTGCACCACATTACATTGTATGTGATACAAATACAATAGAGCAACATCACGGTTTAGGGTTGCTTATTGTTAAACAAATCGTAAACGTACATAATGGAAAAATCAAAATAGAGCATCCCTCTAATCCTCACTGAACATACAATAATCCACATATAGAAAGAAATAAACTACAACAGGAACAAGGAAAATTGGAAATAAAAGCTTATTCTCGTGAACAAAATGAAGCGAAGAAAAAATTCCAATATAGCCCTTTTTCTTTTAGAGTGTAAGAATATTTTATTTTCAATCTCATATATTAGTTTACTGCAATATAATCTGGGTATAGGTTATTGGTAAGCATATAAGTAGTGGAGGTTTTATAATGAATTGTGAATATGAGCTTTATGATCCATCATGGTGCCCCGGTTGTGGCAACTATATGATAAGGACTGCGTTAAAAACAGCTTTAGAGGAATTAGAAATAAAACCGCATGAAGCAGTGATTGTATCAGGTATTGGTCAAGCGGCAAAAATGCCTCATTATATAAAAATAAATGGGTTTAACGGATTACATGGCAGGGCCATGCCTCCGGCTATCGGCATTAAATTATCAAACAAAAACTTAAAGGTTATAGTAGAGTCAGGGGATGGAGATACCTATGGAGAAGGTGGAAATCATTTTATCCATGGAATAAGGAGAAACATAGACATAGCCCATTTTGTTCATGATAATCAAATATATGGATTGACTAAAGGGCAGGCATCTCCAACAACAGCCATGGGTCAAAAGACTACATTACAATTTGATGGTGTCAAAGTAGAGCCGGTAAAACCTTTGGCATTAGCACTTACAATGGGTGCAGGATTTGTTGCGAGAGGATTCTCAGGTGATATTCCTCATCTTGTTAGTTTAATGAAGGAAGCCATTAATTACAAAGGATATGCATTAATAGATATATTTCAGCCTTGTGTTGTTTGGAACAAGGTTAACACATTTCAATGGTATAAGAATAAAGTTTATCATTTACCGGATGACTATGACTATACTAACGCAAAAATAGCAATGGAAAAAGCATTGGAGTTTGATGACAGAATTCCTATAGGTATCCTATATAAAGTTGAAAAGGAAGACTATGGAGATAAGTTTGAGTTCATTAATAATGGCCCAGCACTTGTTGATAGAGAACTTAATCCACTTGATGCTGAAAAATTAATGGATGAATTTAAATAAGGATATTAACGATTGGTTTGGAGGTACTTAATTGGATTATAGTTTATTAATTGGTGGAGCTGCAGGTCAAGGTTTAGATACTTCCGCTAATATATTAGAAAAAATATTAAAGAGGTCCGGGTTTTATGTTTTTACTTACAGGGACTATATGTCTATGGTAAGAGGAGGACATAATTTTACTCAAATTAGATTTTCTGATAAGGAGATTAGTTCTTTTACAGAAGAAGTAAATATAATATTGGCTTTAAATAAAGAGACAATAGAAGTTCATAAAGACAAATTAAAATATGATGGGAATATTATATGCGGTGAAGAGATAGCAACCGGCGAGAATATAATATCTCTTCCTATTGAAAAAGCAGCATCAAATATTAATCCAAAAGTATATAATACTATTGGATTAGGTGCTATATTAAAATATTTTGGACTTCCGATTAAATTAGCAGAAGATGTATTGAATGAAGAATTTAAAGAAAAAACAGCCCAAGATAATATAGCTGCTATCAATGAAGGATATAAGCTTATAGATACTAAATGCAAGTTGGTACTGAAGAAAGAAAATAATATTATAATCAATGGAAATAAGGCGCTATCCCTTGGAGCAATTGCTGCAGGGTGCAAATACTATTGCGGATATCCAATGACGCCTTCTACCAGCATTTTAGGCTATTTTTCTTCTAAATCAGAGGAGGTTGAGATTGCAGTAGACCAAGTTGAAGATGAGGTAGCAGCTCTAAATATGGCATTAGGAGCATCTTATGCAGGAGTTAGAGCTATGACCGGTTCATCCGGCGGAGGATTTGCGCTGATGGTTGAAGCATTGAGCTTTGCAGGAATAGGGGAGTTTCCTGTCGTAATAGTAAACGCACAAAGATCAGGTCCTGCTACCGGAATGTCTACCAGGACAGAACAAAGTGATCTTCGGTTTATAATACATGCAGGCCATGGAGAATTTCCACGAATGGTAATAGCATTAAGGGACCCCGAGGATGCGTTTTACCAGACATCAAGGGCTTTCAATATAGCAGAAAAATATCAGATTCCGGTAATAATATTGACAGATTTATATTTAGCAGAGTATACAAAGACTTCTCCGCCATTTGATTTTTCTAAAATTAAAATAGAAAGAAATCTTTGCAGAGAAGATGACTTAATTAATAGTGAATATAAAAGATATAAAATAACTGAAAGTGGTGTATCTCCCAGGATGATTCCTGGAAAAATTCCTGGTGAAGTAGTGTTGATAGATAGTCATGAACATGATGAATATGGTCATATTACAGAAGATCCAAAGCTAAGAACTGAAATGGTACTTAAGAGAATGAGAAAATCTGAAGGATTAAAGGAAGAGGTAGAAGAGCCGTGGTTTATAGGAGAAGAAAATCCTGAAAACCTGATTGTGTGCTGGGGTTCAACCTATGGCTCAGTAAAAGAAGCTGTATATAGATTAAACGTCGAAGGATTCTCAATTGGAGCTTTAGTATTTGGTGATATATGGCCGTTTCCAAAGAAAAAGATTCTAAATTTGGGTAAAAGCGCAAAGAATATAATAGACATAGAGCAAAATGCTACCGGTCAACTAAATAGCATTATAAAAGAAGAAACACCATATGAGTCAAATTTTAAAATATTGAAATTTGACGGTAGACCTTTTAGTGGAGATGAAATATATAGACGATTAAAGAATGAGGTTTTAAATTAAGGAGAAAGATGTGAATGAATATTTGACTTGTCAGAGTAGTACAGGTTATTTATTTTATGGAGGAATTATTTAAATGAAAAAAATATTTAAGTCCTTTACCTTTTGGTTTGTAATATTAGCTGCATTGGAAATATACATGCACCAAGTAGGACAGGATTCAAAAAGTATTGTTTTGATTTACCTAAATCCAATATTAAGGACTATGTCTCGTTCTGATATAATAAGAGATTTTATGAATTCAGGGTTACAAGTATCTTCTGGAACAATCATTGAACATATTTCAATATATTGGTATATAGGTTCAATTGTAACATTTATTATTTATGGTTTAATTATAGATGTATTTAGATACCTTATAAGACATATGCCCAGTAGCACAAAATGAGCTTAAACAGAAACATAATTCAAATTTGCTGAAATTGATAAATAAATAGAGCCAGAGAGTAATCTCTGGCTTTTTATATACAGAAATAAATTTTAAAAAGGTATTGACCCTAACACCATGTCATAGTGTAATATAAAAAAAGAGCTTGAATATATCAATAAAACTCATAGCCGGCAGAGTGTTAAGCGGTATTGGCAGCTCAAAATAATATTTGGAGGTAAAACCATGAGAACAGTAAAACAAGTTTCGGATCTAACAGGAATAAGCGTACGTATGCTGCATTACTATGATGAAATAGGATTGTTAAAACCTAGTGCAGTTACAGAGTCAGGTTACAGACTTTATGACAATGAGGCACTAGTAACCCTGCAACAGATTTTGTTTTTTAAAGAACTTGATATACCGCTAAAAGAAGTGAAAAGAATCATGGATAGCCCAAAATTTAATAAGATGCAAGCTTTAGAAAAACAAAAAAATTACTTATAATTAAACGCAATAGATTGAACAACTTAGTAGAGCTTATAAACAAAACATTAAAAGGAGAAAACACAATGAGTTTTAAAGAATTTGATATGACAGAATATTTTAATAGACTTGAAGAATTAAAAAAGGGAAATGAGGATTATATAGAAAAAAATTGGGGTAGTATAGAAGCATATGATAAATTTATTGAAAACTCCAAAAGCAAGGAAACTGAGTTGGCTAAACTGGCTATAGAGCAATATGAAAGTATGGATAAATTTATTGAAGCTACTAAGAATAATTTTGAGGCTAATAAAGATAGCATTGAATATATGAGCACTATAAAAAAGAAAGATTTAGAGTATTATACTGATAAGGATAATAGATTATATGAAAAGATTACAGCTGATATGACTAAAGATCCCTCTTCACCCGAAATTCAGCAAATTGTTTTAGAAATTGTAAATCTTACTGATGAGAAATTTAAGTTTTTAAAAATAGACAAAAGGGATAAGGGAGAAAACTACTGGAGTTTTTTTGCTGATACACATTTAAAAGACCCTATGTCAATAAAAATAATGGATGAGAAATATGGCGAGGGAGCATGCATATTTATTGGAAAGGCATTTAAGTTTTATTCTGAAAAGAAATAGTAATTTTATTTTCACAACATTTCTTTATGTTAAGAATGTTAAAAATCTTGTTGATTTAAAATTTATTTTAATGGCTACTATTGACTATTATAGATAAAAAACTTTCAGATATTCCGTAAATAGGAATTGTGCAGTGGGCTTGAATAAATTGTAATTTATATATATAATTAATTTGGAAACATAGTGAATCCTAATTGAAAGGAATGAAAACACATGAATCAAGGACAAGAGATGTTTTATAATTTTTTTATGGAACGAGCAAAGGACGATAAAAAAGAAGAAGCACAAAGACTGTTAGCTGAAAGTTTTGCTCGACAAGATGCTGGTACATTCGATAAGGCATATCTTCAGGAAATAATGCCTCAATATTTTGAAGTCATAAAGACTGAAGCAGCTGAAGAACTTAAACAGGCTATGGAGCACTTCGCTTCAAGGTTATAAAAAAAGTGTAGAGCGGACGTATTGCTAAACAAATACGTCCGTTTTTATTTTTCTTAAAACTTACGGTTTCCTTTTACAATGACTGCTGAAGTGACGAACTAATATAAGACGACTATTAAAAATTATAAAATTAAATACAATTATGCAGGTTAATTATACGAATAATGTTATTCTGCTTCATGTGAATGATTATAATATTCCTGGATTTTTTTCGGTAATTTGTCTGGAAGCATGGCGAATATTTGATATTCAGTTCCATCTTTGATTGCTTGATCATAATACCAGCATTTATACTTAAGCATACTCAATACTTTTTCTAATTTATTAATCTCGGATTCGACAGCTTCTTTTTGTTTTGCAAACAGTTCTTTGCGCTGAGGATAGGTTTCACTGCCCATTTCGCTCCACTCCATAAATTTCTTGATGTCCTTTATTTCCAGGCCGGATTTTTTTAAACATTCAATGACACGAAGTGCTTCAATTTCTTTGTCGCTAAATTTTCGTATGCCGGATGAACGCTGTATGTTAGGGAACAGGCCCTCTTTATCATAATAACGCAATGTAGAAACTGGTAAGTCATACATTTCCGATACTTGTCCTATTGTGTACATAAGAATCTCCTTTAAAAAATATTTACAAAAAGTTAAAAAATATCTTGACCTAAAGTTAGGTTTAGATATCAGAACTATTTTATCACATTACAATTGGAATGTCAAAACAACTATAAAGAATATGTGGCTGCAGATTTAATTGTGGAGAAATCTAAAATGTGGTAAAATAATTTATCTATTATTATTAAAACTCTACGGAACGTTTATTGAATTATACTCTGTCTGCGATTATTCTTAGTAAAGGGAGGTGAATAACTTGGATTGTACCAATGTTGGAAAGCTGATATTTGATTTGCGTAAGGAAAACAAAATGACACAAAAGCAGCTTGCTGATGCTATGAACATCAGTGACAAGACTATCTCAAAATGGGAACGTGGTTTGGGATGTCCTGATGTATCCTTGTTAAGTGAACTCTCTCAGATACTAGGTGTAAATATTGAAAAATTATTATTAGGAGATTTAGAACCTAATGATGCAGACGGAGGAAATATGAAAAAAGTAAAATTTTACGTGTGTCCGAATTGCGGAAACATACTCACCGCCACAGGGGATCCGGAAGTTTCTTGTTGCGGACGGAAACTTGTTCCGCTCATTCCAAAGCCCACTGATGAATTTCACAAACTAACTGTGGAAGAAGTAGAAGATGATTATTATATTACTTTTTCGCATGAGATGAGCAAGACACATTATCTTAGTTTTGTGGCCTATGTCGCTTATGACAGAGTATTTTTAATTAAACTGTACCCTGAGCAAAGCGGCGAAGTGCGTTTTCCAAAGATGTACGGCGGAAATATTTATTTTTGCTGTAATCAACATGGATTGTGGGTGAATGGACAATGAACAAAGAAAATAACTTTCATCCCATTGACATACAGACTTGGCCTATGGCACAAGCGTTTCATTATTATACACAAATGGCTCCTACTACCTATACTGTCAATGTGACAATGGACGTCACGGTTCTTCGGAAAACATTGAAAAGTAAGGGATATAAATTTTTCCCTGCATACCTGTATTTAGTTACCAGAGCTATTAGCAAGCAACAAGAACTGCGCATAGCTGTTCATGATGGAATTCTGGGGTATTGGGATAATCTTACTCCTGCTTACCCTCAATTCCACAAGGATGATAAGACAACATCATTGCTTTGGACGGAATATGATGAGAATTTTGATGTGTTTTATAAACAGTATATTAAAGATACGGCACAGCATGGGGATAGCCACGGTATTTTATCATCAAAGGGTTTGCCGCGTCCTAATGCTTATATCGTATCATGTATTCCGTGGTTTACTTTCAACAGTTTTTCATTACACAATCATGGAATAAAGGATTATTATTTTCCAAGTTTTGAAGCAGGTGGTTTTACAGAAACGGAGGGAAAGATTTCAATGCCTCTTTCTGTTACAGTCCACCATGCAACAACAGATGGGTACCACTTAAAAGTGTTTTTTGAGGAATTGCAAAGGACGATGAATAATCCGGATGAGTGGCTGTAAAAATATGAGCCATAGGGGATCCATAGGGGACGGTAACCGTCCCCTATGACCGATGAATAAAATATCATGTACTCCATAGTCAACATATACAGAAATTTGTAAATAATATATTGTTAAATTAATATGATTTGATATAATAAAATTACAAAGATAAAAACACGTCCCGGTAGGTAGTCCGGGAGCAACAATTTGTTGTCAGTAACCTGCCTCCTTGGTTGTCCGTTCTTTGTTCATTAAATCTTAAAGGAGTGATTATATGGACAAAGTATCAGGAAGATTACAGGTGTTTTTCGAAGAACCATTTTGGGTTGGAATATTTGAACGAATTGATAACGATAAGTTATCTGTTTGCAAGGTTACATTTGGTGCAGAGCCCAAAGATTATGAAGTACAGGCGTTCATATTGGAAAATTACCATAAACTTCGTTTTAGTCCTTCTGTTGATTCTATTGTAGAAGAAAAGGAAAGGATAAATCCTAAACGTTTACAAAGAGAAGTCAAGAAACAGATCAAAAATGTAGGGATAGGATCAAAGTCTCAACAAGCTTTGAAACTACAACAAGAGCAAGGAAAATTGGAAAGAAAAGCTTATTCTCGCGAACAGCATGAAGCAAAGAAAGAATTCCAATATAAATTGAAACAACAGAAAAGAAGAGAAAAACACAAGGGCAGATAATTGTCCTTTATCTTTAGGAACGGTTAGGCTACACATTATTGAGGATAAGATGTTGGATAGTAAATCAGAAAAGCGTAAGGATGCAATGATTTTGCTTCATGAGATATATGGAGTTAACCAATTTGTACAGGAGCAATCTATAAAGTTTGTTGAAGATGGTTATGATGTTTTTTGTCCAAATATGATTGACAGAGATTCTTTTTCTTACGAAGAATCTATAGAAGCCTATGACTTTTTTATGAGCAATGTTGGATTTGATGCGTATAAAGAAATCAGCGATCTCGTCAATGAATTAAAAGACAAATATGACAATGTATTTATTATGGGCTTTAGTGCCGGAGCGACTATAGCGTGGAGATGCAGTGAAAATTCATTGTGCAGCGGGATTGTAGCCTGTTATGGTTCGCGTATCAGGGATTATGCCCATACAAACCCCAGCTGTCCGACGCTTTTAATATTTGCAAAGGAAGATTCTTTTGATGTACATGCATTGACTTGCCGGCTTCAAGATAAACAGCATTTAACTGTACTTGAGTTTGATGCTGGGCATGGTTTTTTAGATCCCCATTCTAAACATTACAATCACAAGCATTCAAAACATGCTGAAGAGGCAATTGTCTGCTTTATAAATGAATGTAAAAAATGAGTATTAAGCATGACCAATTAATTCTATTCTGTAAATAGAATTCAATATCGTGGAAGGGAGTGGTTGTATGATGTTGACAATTGTAATAGCTCCATGCAAAGTTAATTAGGATTTGTTTGCATGGAGTAAAATTTGTCCGATTAGCTTTGCACTTTTATATTATTTAAAATAAAAGGAGTAAAGTTAAATGAAAAATGAAAATATGTTAATGCTAGGATATTCAGAAGTTGATATTACACCATCTCACTCAGTGGAAATGGTTGGTTTTGGAAGGGAAGATGAGCGTTCCAGAGGAATTTTACACAATCTTTCAGCACAAATATCTGTATGGAAGATGAATGAAGAAATATGCTGTCTTGTAGCTTTAGATCACATTGGTTTTTGCAGTCAAAATGCTAATTTCTTGAGAAAAGAGATTGGTAAGCTGCTGGATGTTAGTGAAGAAAAGGTTATGTTTTGCTTTTCCCATACTCATTCCGGTCCAAATGAAAGTAAGGAACCAGAGTATTTTCAATTTGTTTGCCAACAGATTAAAAACGGCGTCTTACTAGCAGTACAGAAAATGATTCAAGTCAGTGCAGCATGGGGAAATGCCTATTCTGATATCGGCTTGAACCGACGCAGAGATTGTGAGCAACTAGACAGAAGGATTGGAGTATTAAAAGTTTGCGATGCAAATGACGGAAAGATAAAACTGTTGCTTTTACGTTTAACTGCCCACGGAAATGTTCTAAAAGCAGATAATTATCTGATTTCTTCAGATTATTTCGGCATGGTCAGGAATTTGCTGCAGACTGAATATGGATGCTCGGTGATGACCACGCAAGGGGCATCAGGAAATGTTGCTCCTAAATACTTCAAATCCATGATAAATCCGCCTGATGCCTGTGACGATCGTTTTATTCGTTCAGATACTGCACTTATGGATATGGCAGAAGAAATTGCAGACAGTATACGCAGGATGCTTGACAGCGTCTGTCCACAGCCTGTAAACCAACTTGCAATGTTTTCAAAATCAATCACTCTTTGTTCAGATGTTCCTTCTTATAATGATGCCTTGGACATAGCAGATGATGCCAAAAAGTATTGCGGCATAGATGGAACATCATGGCTTGCTGAGGTGGAAAGACTAAAAAATGCAGGAATTCAGGAACAAAGCGATTCGACGGAGGTTCAATATTTTGTAATAGGGAACGGGTGTCTTTGCGGAGTTGCAAATGAGGTGATGTGTGAATTTGCCCTGCGTATTTCAGAATATCTTCACGATGATTACTTTTACTTCGGGGGGTATACAAATGGCTGTAAGGGTTATTTCCCTATAGAAGAAGAATTCGACAAAGGTGGTTACGAAGTTTATTGGTCAATGCTCATCTACTATATATATCATGGCAGGGTTTTTCCATTTCGTCGTAATTCAGCGTCTGAGCTTATTCGTTTTGTAGTAGAAAATTTGGAAAACCGTATAACCTGTCAAACCCCGGAAAATAAAAACTAAAGGCATGAAAGATTTAGAATAATTTAATAAACTGTAACCAACTGAATATGCCAATAAAAGTTGTTTGCTCTAAATGGAGTAAGCAACTTTTTTATATTATAAATCTTGGTATAGTCTAACCACTTGTACAGATTTTTGATCGCTTGTTCATAACACCTTGAAAATTGCATGATAAAATGTAGATTATGTATATTAATGTGGATAGGTTAAAAAAATCATTCCTCATCGCTGAAAGTTTATATTGTTTTTGTAAAATAATGTAAAATAGTGTATAATAGAATAAAATTCATATTAGAAGTTATAGTTAAGTAGTAGGGAGGTGCTTTATGCCAATTAAAATTGTAATATGCGATGACATGGCAGAGGACATTGAGCTGTTGTCAGCTGCTCTTTATATTTACGACAATTCTTTTGAAATCGCTACTTATACAAAAGGAGAAACGCTGATAGATGAATTATTGGATTCCAAACAATTCGTGGACATCCTTTTTCTGGACATTTATATGCCGGGAATCAACGGAATAAAGACAGCACAGAAAATATGCAGGGAAAGAAAGGATATAAAAATCATTTTCGTTTCATCGAGCAAGGAGCATTATTCTCAGGCGTATGAGGTGTTTGCTTTCAACTATATTCTAAAGCCGTTTGATAGGGAAAAGTTGTACAGCGTACTGGATCGTGCAATCGAAGAAATCAGAAGGGAACACAGCTATAAGATACGTTTCAGCTACAAATCAACTATGTACAGTGTAGACTTCCGCTATATTCTTTTTATAGAAAGCAGGGACAAACTTATACTGTACCATCTGTCAGATGGAAGCACATTGCAGTGCTACGGCAAGCTGGACAACCTTACAAAAGAATTGCCGGAAAATTTCTTCATCCGCTGTCACCAGAGCTTTATTGTAAATACTTCTTATATCACAGAAATGGGTGAAGCTCACTTTCGTGTAGGACAGGTTGTTATCAGCATCTCTAAAAAGTATCTGAAGAATGCAAAAAATCAATATTATGCGTACTTATTTTCTCATATGGGCAAAGGACAATAATAATGAAGGAATCGAAGCACTCAAAAACATATCTGATTTTAGGGTTTATATTAGTGATTTTGTTTACACATCTGCCAGTTGTTTATACTCTGTTTTATCATAGCCTGACCGGTGCTCCCACAGCAGTAGACGGAAACATTGATGTAAATCATATTTCTCCTGCTCAGGCAATTATTCTGGACGGAAAGTGGGAGTTTTATTGGGAACGAATGATTGTCACTGAACTGCATTATGATGACAAGCCTGATTTTCTAATAAATGTACCGGATTATTGGTCTAAGTACAAAATAGATGGAAATTGGCTGCCGGCAAGCGGGTTCGCAAGCTATCGAATAATACTGCAAGGGGTTGAATATACGCAACCTGTTACTGTCTACATCCCAGATTTCGGCAGTGCATATAGGATATTTATCGATGGCGAGCTGACTGCAGAAAGTGACATATTCACCGCTCCTCATGCAAAACTTTACCCTGTAACCCTGTCAGCGGAAAAAGAGCATGAGGTGGTGATTGAAGCATCGAGCACGAAGTTTTCCGGATTGTACATGGCACCTGTTTTAAAGGATTACGAACGTGCCATACAAGATAACAGTAATAGGGCAAGTATTCGGTTTATTTTGTTCGGAACCGTGCTGTTTTCATTGTTGGCCATAATCGTACTACATATTATGTCATTTCAAAGAAATACACGTTCTAACTGGCTTCCAGCAATGGGTTTTTTTGTGCTTCTGCGCATTATGCTGACTACGGAGTTTTACAGCTTTTGGCAGAGCAAAGTGTTTTTTAATCTCTCTTATGAATCTACTAACGAGTTGATGTTTTTTGTCACCTTTGCATTTAAATTGCTGTTGATTTTTTTGGTGCAGGAGCAGTTTGGAGTTTCCTATTCCCATAATGAAAAGTATGGTTTTCTAATTTATTATTCAGCCATATACTTTGCTTTTCTTTTCATTCCCAAAGGGATATACAATCGGCATCTTACAATTCTGCTGCCTGTATCCAGCTTTGCTTTGGAGATATATTCATTTTTCAAAATTTACTTGAGCCGAGATCAACTGAAAAAGTACAGCATGCTGACTTTCTGGGGTATCATACTCGCTATTTCCGGACTGATCATTGACTCTTATTATATCAACGGCAATATTTACATCAACATGTCACTGGCATTGCTGATTTTGCTTTCGGCATACCTTATGATTGTAATCTTGGCCAGCGCCTTGCACAACTCAGACGTGTACAACGATTTAGCAGTATCATCCTCCATGCTTGCACAGGCAAAGAATCAGATTGTCATACAGAAGCAATATTACGATAACTTAAGTGAGCAGATGAATGAAATACGCGGTATCAAGCACGACCTCCGCCATTTTATCAGCGTGACCAAGAGACTTTCTGATGAGGGACAATATGATAAATTAAAACAATTTTTAAATGAATATGCTGAAACAACCGAAACGGACCAGCTTCCTATATTTTGTGAAAATATCGTTGCAAATTCTATTTTGGGATATTACTACTTAAAGGCAAAAAAAGATGGCATTGTATTTCACTGTGCCTGCAGCATCCAAAAAAAACTTTCTATGAGTGATACCAGTCTTTGCGTCGTTCTGGGCAATGCATTGGAAAATGCAATTGAAGCATGCGGAAATCTGGACAATTCGAAAACACGTTTCATATCTATGGAAGCAAGAACAATAAACGGTCAAATGCTTATGAAAATAGAAAATTCCTATAACGGCTGCTTGAAAGTAAAAGACGGCAGCTATATATCAACCAAAAATGGAGAATTCCACGGAATTGGTATGAAGAACATAAAAAACGTTATGGAAAACTGCGGAGGATTCGTCAAAACGAATCACGACGGGAAAGTTTTTACCCTGATGGCCGCATTCCCCAATCCCTGTGATATAGAGGAAGATTAGACTTACATAAAAATACGCTGCTACGCTTAGCAGGGTATTTTTATGCCAATTTCGGCGAAAAAAAGGTCAATTTCGCCATCTCCGTGCTGCCATCAATTTTTATGCTATAGTTAGATAGGGTGGTTGAAATGGTTTACTATCTTTATCCGCAAACAAATCAGACACGGCTTTTCACTGAAAAATGGAGTAAGAGCAAAATTCCATACCTGAATGCAAAACAAATGAGGGAGATGTATCCGGGTAGCGACTTTGTAATTATAGGAGAAGTCAGGAATTTCACGCATCCTATTGGTTCTTATGATGCACTTCGTACAAACACCGGAAAAGAGGTTCCCATATTTCCTAGAGGAAGCTATAAAAAACCGTTTGAATGGATTGCCGGATATGCCCAAGTGGGCGAAAACAAATATATTGCAGTGGTAAGGAGCATAATCCCTTACTGCCTAAAATGGAGGAGGAATGTATGAAAAAGATTATAAGCATCATCTTGGTGGTCATGATGGTTTTGCAAATGGCAACTCCGGCATTTGCTTTGACTTCAGATACCATAAACAACACTGTGCAGGAAAACCATACAATTTTGGAAAAACTCAAGAATTTGTATGGAGAAGGCTTAACAGAAGATGATATTGTTAATGAGCTTTCAAATATGGGATTGTTAGATGAAGAAGGCAATCTCAATGTCAGTGAAAGCATCATGGTTGACGGTACCCCCATGACCTTAGAACAGGTAAAACAATTGCTTTATGAAGCAGATTCTGATTTAAGCAGAGTTATAAGCGTGGATGGCACAGAACTCACATTGTCAGACTTGAAAGTAATGATTGAAATCGAAGAAGAGTTGGCCAGAATTAAAAAGGAATATTTTACTGGTGCTGTGCCCCTGACTGAGGAACATGTATCATCATTGGAAAGGTTTCTACTACAAGTACAGGACGAAGGTATCATGCTTCAAGCAAGCAGCTTGGGGGCAGAACCATACATAGATATAAATCACAATGCAAGGATAAAAGCTTCTTTAAGCTCTACAGGCTTAAGCAGTATTTCAAGTGCTTATTTTCCTGTTACCATAACATTTGAACTGTTGGATGAAAATTCTCAGCCTTTAACTCTTGACTATGATGTTTCCTTTAAAGTAAGAACCCTTGATGGTTCTGCTAAGGATGGATTAAATTACTCAGGAATAAATGAAGCTGTTACTATACCTGCGGGAACTTCTGTGGTTACCAGGGAAATAAAAATATTCAACACAACAAATGACCCATCAACTTCCGATAAAAGGTGGAATGGAGATAAGTTTTTGTCAGTTCAGGTGTATGATCCTGTAAATATTTTATTTGAAGGAAATACAAACTGCAAAGATATGACTATATTTGTTCGTAAACTCTATAACTGGGAATATGTTAATGATAATACCGGTATATTTGACCGACCGTTTGACCTTGCAACATATACCATACCGGCGCATTACAATGCTTACAGAACTAATGTAAATCGCACATTAGAGGATATTGGCTGGAGTGATGACAATACAAACGCTTCATTTGAGTACTTATTAAACAGTATCAGACTTAATACGACGGGCAGCACTGAGTATTTATTAAATTTCACCCCACAGGTTTTAAACAGCAGAAGTGAAGTGTGTGCAACTACCTCTCCTTCGAGCATCAGGGTCTTATCTTCTAATTCGATAAATCCCATCGGTTCGGTTATCAGAGTTAATACCAGTGAGTGGCCGGAATATTTTGTTTTTTCAAATCCTACATTTAACATCCCTTATCCTTCCGGTCAATCAATAACGTATTCTATACCTCAGGTCCGGGTCTCTATAATCGATAAAAAGGCTCCTACGGTTAAATCAATTACAGCCAATGCCGGAGATTATTATTCAGGGCAAAAGATACCTGTGGTTGTTGAATTTTCTGAGCCTGTAAATGCTTCAAATGTTGAGATTAACATTGACGGAAATAGAATTAGCTCTTTGGAGTATAACAGTTTAAATATCAGCATAACAACTTTTTCAAAATATGCAACTTTCCTATATACAGTGCCGAATCTTCCTAACAACAGTTTGTATGTGGATTCAGTCAATTATATAGCCGACATGAAAAACAATTATACTGCAACATGGCCATCAAGCGGCAACAAAACCATTGTTGAAGGCGTAACCATGCGAAGCGACCCGCTGCTGGCTTTTAAAGACATAGTGCTGACGAACGAGCCTGTTGACAAGCAATATTCGCCTGCAGATACAATTGAAGTTAAATTAAATGTAGATACTAACTTGTCACAATGGCTAGATAATGATTATGTTGGAGAGCAATTAAATTCAGTATTTATCAAAGCAAATAACATTACATATCCTCTTGTAATGGGAGGAGAGGGCTTATTGGAAGGTTCCTATTACACAGCGTACATTCCTGACAAAGCTTATGCAGGTATTGCTTCGAACAATATAAAGATAGAGCTTTACACGAATGGAACATTCGTTGCAGCAACTGAAACTGTGCCTGCACATTTTACCGGAGGAAATCCCGTAATAGGCAAGTCAATTACAGCAACTGTTGCTCCTGTAGTATTAATTAGCGAATTAGTGTTAGATACAAGCAGCTATCCTGAAAACAACAGGATTTATTTGACATCTGAAACATCAGCTCAGCTAAAAGCAAGTATAAATCCTCTAAATGCAACGTTCAAGGATTTTACCTGGGAAAGCAGCAATGACAGCGTTGCGACCATAGATGCATTAACAGGCGTAATTACGGCTGTAAGTCCGGGAGTTGTAAAATTCAGAGCACTTGCCCTTAATGGAGGATTTTCTGAACCTATTACTGCAGAAACCCCTGAATTTACAGTAGCAGACGGGGGACCTCCGGCTATTGTATTTCCTTTAGGCAACAATGCTTTTTACACCAGAAAAAATGAACAGGTAAATATATTATGGAGTCAAAATCTTATCAATCGAACAGAAGGCGTCTCTGCAGAATTTACAGTTGAAATATTTGATGACTATTACCTGACTAATGAATCCGTTGCAGCAGACAAGCTTATATATAGTTCAACAGCAACTGATACAAACAGGCTAATGATTCCTGCCAATATGCTTTCAAAGATTTCAATCGATTCATCTCCTGCATATACAGTGAGGGTAAGCGCTGTAAATCCGGATAACACTGCTGAAATATTGAGTGCAATTGGATACATAATTGTATATCCTCAGCCTGCAAAGGCGAAACTGTCACCTCTTGACAGCTACTATATAACTGACGAAGCAGCAAGCCTTGATATAGACTGGATGCTTTCTGAGTTTATGGGAGGAAACTTTGAATTTAAGGTTATTAAAAACGGAACAGAAATATATACTGACAGCACAAGCACTAATAGTACCGGAAGCTACAAATTGAATATTTCTCCTGTAGCAGATGGAACTTTAAAAGATATTTATACTGTGACAATAAAGGCGAAAAACACCCAGGACAGCGGATGGTCCACTGATTCCTTCATTCTTCATGTCTATGATAAGGATTCATTGAAAATCATGTCAGACAATAAGGATGTTCAGTCTGTAACTATGGATAATAACTCTTATATTTCAGATTTATACCAAAATTCAGGCAGCGAAGGCATACTTGCATTAAACAGGGATATAAGCCTTAAAAAATTTATAGGTATTAATTACAGCGAATATCCCTGGGGGAATATTACAGATCATATTAAGTGGAAGTCAGACGATTCAAACGTTGCATCTGTTAATTACAAACAGGGAACTGTGTATGAAAATATAGAAAAATTTGATTATACAAGCTACAGACCTTCAACGGAATTCATGCTTGCCGGAAAACAAGACGGAACTGCAATAATTACTGCAACTCATGCCGCAACGGGAATGCAGGATACTCTTAAAGTTAATGTAACTACATTGAAGAATAAGTTGTATATATTCAATTTCTATCCTAAGCAGGAAACAGAGCTCGATTACATAAACGGAAACGGAGCAGCTGTAAAGCTCAAGACAAACAATGAAGGTCAAATAGCCATCTATGAAGAATCAGGCATTAACAGCAACATCTCCTTAAGATCAGGCAATGAATTCAATCTTTATCTGGGAACATTGTACCTTGATAAGCTCATATCTTCCGAAGGAGATCCAGGAAAATATGATCTGTACCCTGTTAATATATTTGAGCTAAGACCTGCCGCAAAGGTTGAATTGTTTTTTAAAGATTCCCAAGGCAACCCATATTCAGGCAATGTAACATACAGGGGTGCAGTTTATAAAAACGGGGAAATTTGTTCGGAAACAATGGAAAAATCCGGAAAAAATCTGACTATCGGAGCTGATGGCAGATTCACGTTGAACTTCGACTCAACTAAGTTCTGGACTGAAAATAACAGTGAAAAGCTATTCGCTTCTGATAAGCTGGAATTCATCTATGAGGTTATATTTAACGACAATTATTATCCTCAGCTCATAAAGGTGAACGGGAATATAAGTATTGCGGATACTGTTAAATTTGGTGAAAGTGTAGTTAATTTAAAAGAAGTTTCCGAAAATGACGAAAACAAGCCATTTGTTGTTTCTCAGGAAATCAACTACAATCTGCCGGGCGGACGCTTGATTGATGTAACAAACTATAAGGGCCTGGTTGGTCCAAGTAATCTTTATCCTTCACCGGATTTAGAAACAACAGTGGCATGGTGGGGACATGAGAAGAAAGACGGTTACGACATAAAGATTGTGGATGAATACGGAAAAAGCATAGAAGGTCAAAAAAATAAGACTTATTTATATCCCTTTGCATCTTTAGCATATACTAAAAATATAACCACTATGAGCAAGGATTCATTGAACCTTAATATAGGCGAAACAAAAGATGTTTTCCTGAATCTCAGTGACCAAGTAAATTTACTGAAAACTCTTGAGTGCAAATTTTCACTGACTAACATGTATGGAGCACCTTCAGCTGATGATGAATCAAAAGGAGTAAAAAAGGCAGTCGAGGATTTAGATAAATCAGGAGACCTGGAATTTGACGGTTCCATGGTAAATAATGGTGACAGCGTTATAGGTTTAGCCTTGGATCTGATGTCCGGATCAACACTTGGCGGACCATTTATGAACCTGAAAATAATTGCAACAGAAGACCCTACCATATTCAAAGGTCTCATAACAATGCAGCAGAAAATGGGAAGCACTGACGACAGCGATGTAACTGTTGAAGTCGGAGGAGTAGAAAGCAGTCTTAATTATGTTCCTGATGCCGCTCAAGTGATGGATCTAATGTTTAAAAGCTCCGATGACCTTGACAAGGATATAGCCCAAAATGTGGAAAAGGCAGTAATAGGCGGCATAGATTACGGTGTGAACTTTAAAGGATATTTTGAGGTAGAAGTTCGTTATGACTTCATAGCAGGAAAGTGGATAATGGTAGTTGTAGGAGGAGGCTTTGACCTTGACGCATTATTCGGTGCTTCCTTCCAAATGAACACCATGGTCGGGCCGGTTCCGGTAACTGCCGAATTCGGAATAGGCGCTATAGAAAACCTTGAATTCCGTGCTGTTAAGCCATACGGCAATGTTCCTGCAAATGTCAATGCGGCTGATGTCAATGACTTCTTTACAGCACTTAGAATCAAAATGTATCTAAGCGCATTTGGAGGCTTCGGTTTTGATTATTCTGTAGTGGCAGTTAAGATAGGTATATTTGGCAAAATAAATCTGGATTACGACCTTGAGTTTGTTAACAGATCATATTTAAGCCCTCCGCCTTACGGCTACGGACAGCTGTATGGGATAGAGCTTGGATTAAGCGGTCAGGTAGGAATTAAGTTTGTAGCTAAATTTTTGTTTATTTCATATGAGGCGGTTTTAGCATCCTATGAATACACCCAAAATTTCTGGACCGAAGGAAATCCTGAATTAATTGAAGAATGGAAAGACAAACAAACTGCAGAAATACTTGGATTTAAAATGACCAATCAAATGAGATTGTATGGACTGACCACAAGTATCAGGACCGTTAAAGAGGGCTTAACTCTTGAAGACAGAGATTATCTGGAATTGTACGACAGAAGCTGGGGAAGTTCATCCCTAAGAAGAGCGCTCAGCATGACCAGCGTAACGGATATTCAATCTAATTCATATCCTTATGCAAATCCTGTAACCACAAGAGACGGATATATCATGGCCTACATGTCTGACAATGGTTCAACCGATTTAAATGAAACAAGAGCAAGCTGGGCAATCAAGGGAGCATCGGGATATGAAGACAGAGGAGCTTTGCCGCAGCCATTGCCTGAGGATGTATATGCAGACGGCAATATAAAAATTGACGGAACAGAAGATTTTGCAGCAGCAGCCTGGGAAAAACAAGGTGTAAAAATAGTCAGCGATGGTTCAGCTTCAAATGAAGATATAAAAGCAATGATTAGTTCTTCAGAAATCATGGCAAGCATCTATGACGGAAGCAGCTGGCATACCACAGCTTTAACTGACAACATGGTATCTGATATGTCCCCTGTTGTTGCAGCAAACGGAGGAAGAGCAGTTGTAGCATGGAGAAGTCTGGCAGGCAGCAGCTCAACAGTCAGTGGGCTATCCTATGATGATGTCAATGATTCCATAATGTACAAGGTATATGAAAACGGCAGGTGGAGTGATGAAGTCTACACTCTCTACAATAATTCATCAGGCAATGTCAAGGGCCTTTCAGCTGCAATGCTGGATGATGGAACAACAGCAGTTACATATACATTGGAGTATGGAACCGATAACATAAATCCTGCTTATGGATTTGAAACAGTTTGTGCTCTAATAGGAAGCGACAACAAAGTAATAACAGACATCCGTCTGACCAATGATGATTCTTCAGACCAAAATCCTCAGGTTATAACAGTTGATTTTGGAGCAGAAGGTGAAAAGTTTGTTATAGGATGGTACAGTGTTACACAGCAAGGAGTTTCTGACATAAAACTTGCGGCAATTGACAATTCAGGAAGCATATACAACGGTTTTATTGACTCCATAAGCAGCATAAACGTAAATTCAGCGGTAAACATCACAGATACTTTCAGATTTGTAAAAGGAGAAAACTTAAGTCTTGATGATTTGTCAATCATTTGGGTTGAGCCTACCTTGGAATACAATGATGAATTAAACGACAGTGCAGAAAATGATTGCATAAAGGCAGTAAAATTCATGACAAGCTCAAGCGGCAGGATTTATCTTACTGCAGCTCTTGATGTTGCAACAATGGACTATTATACGCTTATAGACCATTTGGATGCATATTCCAATTATGATAACTCAGTTAATGCGGTAATGCTTTGCAGTTCATATAACGGTCAGCTTGAAGATCAGGGAAACGGAATATATACCGTAGACTCCATAAGCTCCATGAAATATGCATCGGCAATGTATGAAAACAACATAGAGGTTGATGACATATACATCAATTATAAAGAAATAAAAAATAACTTCAGTCTTCCTTTAAAATTTACAGCAACAAATATGGGTATATCGCCGGTTGACTCAATAAACATATCATTAAAGCCTGACAATACAGTTAAGACATTCGATAATTTAAATCTGCTGCCTAATGAAAGCACCGTCTTGACAGTTGACTATGATGTTCCGGATGAAACTACAGGTATTCATGATTTAAATTACACCTTGACAGCAAGTTTTTCTGACGGTGATTTAAAGGAAAAATCAGGGTTGTTGAATTTGGATATTCCAGACACTGGAATTGCAAAGGTTGAACTTGTAAGTGACCAGCAGGGCAGACGAGTAGTTCAGCTTACATTGAACAACTTAAGCGACATAAACCTTGAAAACAGCAGTAATCGAAAAATTTATACTGGTTTGTACACATCTCCTGAATTCTTAGACGAATCAATAGTGGGAGTTGAAGAAATAACAGGAAGTGATTTAGAGCTTTTAGATGAGGGAGCGCTCACCAAGCGATTCACCTACACTGTTCCTTATGGAGGCATTCCAAGCGGCGGGGTTAGACTGTACGCTAAAGTTTGGGTGGAAGAAGACGTTGCGGGCAAGTATGAAGAGATTATAGAATACAATCCTGCCAACAACTATAAATCAATACTGATTCCAAATCCAATGGAAGCTAACAATGGAAATCAGTTCCTGGTAACAATAGAGCAGGAAAATGATGCTGTTAATTCTAAAGCACGAATAAAAGTAAAAAATTTGGCAATGACTCAATCCGTAAACGGAAATGTAGTAGCGTATCTGATGGACGTTAAGGGCAATATAATCGAAACTAAGTATCTTGCTGTGAAAGATGATGAGCTTTTAGAATTATGCGGAGAAGAAAGCATAACAAAAGACATAGTATTTACTAAGCTGGGTACAAGAGTAGTTGCCGAATACTTCACTGCGGATCCTAACAATATGGTTCCTGCAATGGCAAGTATCAAGTTAAACGGAATTGCAATGAATTTTGACAGCTCAGTCACTGATTATTCATTAAATGCAGTCAACCTGGACAATACAGTAGTTATTGCAATTGCTAAAAACGGCAATCACACGGTTGAAATAAGAAATGCAATGGATAACAGGCTGCTAGCCACAGGCACAGGAACAGCAACATACCAGCCTAAGCTTGCTCTGAACAATACATTAAATCTGAAGGTTATGGCTGTCAATAAAGAATTGGGAACAGTTTCTGATGCTTATAGCATTAATGTTACAAATTCTCAAAAGAGCAGCAACGTAATTTTAACCACACCTGAGAGAAATTACAGCTCAGCCAAAATTACGGTAACCGCTGAAAATCTGGTTGATTTCATACCTGTTAAATGGCAGTTTATGAAGGATGGAGTATGGTCAGAAGAGTTTGCATGGAATAATGGAAACACAAACGAGTTCACTATAAACCAAACCGGCACATATAATGTTATGGCAAGGCTGTTTGATGCAAACGGATATTACATGGATTCAAACAACACATCAATAATTATTTTGAAAAGGTCCTCAAATGCTGATGATATAGTCATACCGGCAGAGCCTGGAATCGTAACAGGTACTTTTAATGATGTATCTGATGGTGACTGGTATTATGAGGCAATAGAGTTTCTGGCAGGTAAAGGTATTATCAATGGTGTGGGTAATGGAATGTTTGCACCTGAAGATAACATTAAACGAGCAGACTTTCTCATTATGGTGATGAATGCATACGGACTGACAATTGATGATGATACAAGCGACAATTTTGATGACGCCGGAGATAAATACTATTCAAGATATTTGAGAACAGCAAGACGTATGGGACTTGTATCAGGTGTTGGAAACAACATGTTTGCTCCTGAGAATCTCATAACAAGACAGGATATGACTGTGATTTTATATCGTATACTTCTTACGCTTGGCAAGCTTCCGGAAAGCATGGAAGGAAAAAGTATTAGCGACTTCGTGGATACAAATGATATTGCTGATTATGCTTTAGATGCCATGAGTCAATTTGTTGAAGGAAGTACCATATCAGGCTATGAGAACAGACTTTATCCGTCAGGACTCACAACCAGGGCTCAGGCCGCTCAAATACTTTACAATCTTCTAAAATAGAAAATTAATCTAAATCCAACAAGTTAAAAGTCTGCACTATAAATGGTGTGGACTTTTAGCTTGCTCAATTGGTTTTTTAAGTAATTTAATATTTGATTTTGATGAAGATGCATCGAAATAAGGAATTGAATTATGCTATATATGAACTGATTATGAACTTTGAATGCTAATCTTTGACTTAAAAATAAATAACATAAGAATAAAAATAACAGTTGCAATATACAACAGTTGTATGTTATCATGATTCTGAGGTGATGAAATGGCAAATCAAGGAAGTGAAGTCTTGCGTGAGTTAATTCGAATTCTCGTCAGAGATTTAGGCGTTCTGGAAAAAAACGATGCCTCATGCTGTGAGGTTAGCCTGGCGCAGTGCCATGCCATTGTTGAAATCGGACGAAAAGGAAAAATTTCATTAGTTGACCTGGCAAGCATGTTGGGTCTGGATAAAAGTACAATGAGCCGAACTATCAATAATCTAGTTGAATCGAACCTGGTTATCCGAGATGTAGATATGGAAAACAGGCGTTATGTAATTATTCAATTAACTGAAAAAGGCAGCAGTGTATTCAGAAATATTGAAGAAAGCATGGATGAATATTATAAATGCATCTTCAATTCAATTCCGGAAAACAAAAGGAGCCAGGTGATTGAGAGTTTACAACTTCTTAAAGAAGCTGTTGAAAGTAATAATTGTTGATAAGTGATTCCGATTTAAAGAAATTTAACAGGGGGTAAGTATTATGGAAAAAAGTATTAAGGATGAAATTAAAACATATTATGGTGGTATTGCAAAAAAGGTAAGCGAAAATGCAAAAGCATCCTGTGGATGTAAAACATCATGCTGTGGCGATATAGCAAAAGAATCTTTTTTGTATTCTGAAGATTTTACAGCAGGGATACCTGTTGAAGCAATTAATGCATCTTTAGGGTGTGCCAATCCACTTGTACTTGCAAATTTGCATCCGGGTGAGACTGTTCTTGACTTAGGCAGCGGCGGAGGTATCGATGTCCTGATCTCATCAAAATATGTAGGTGAAACAGGGAAAGTCTATGGCCTTGATATGACTGATGAAATGCTGGAATTGGCAAATCTGAACAAGAAAAAAAGCGGTGCAAAAAATGTTGAATTCATCAAAGGATATATAGAGGATATTCCACTTCAGGATGAAACAGTTGATGTTGTTACTTCAAATTGCGTGATTAATTTGAGCGAAAGCAAGGAAGATGCCTTGGGAGAGGCATACCGTGTGCTGAAAAAGGGCGGCAGGCTTGCTATAGCGGATATAGTTCAATTGAAAGATGTTCCGGATGAAGTAAGGCAAAATGTTCAGATGTGGGTAGGTTGTATTTCAGGTGCGTTAACTGTGGATGAATACGAAAAGATTCTGAAAAAGGTTGGTTTCAAAGAGATTGAGATTAACCCTGTAAATATATATACTAAGGATGTTATCAAAGATATTGCGGTATCTAAAAACCTAGGCAAAGATTACTCTAAAATTGATGAAGAAGCATTAGATGGAGCCTTTGCAGGTGCACATGTTAAAGCATATAAATAGGGGGAAAATATGGATTATAAAGTTGAAGCGATGAAAGAATCTGACTGGTCACAGGTTGCAAAAATTTATACAGAAGGAATTGTGACCAAAATAGCTACGTTTCAAAATGAGGCGCCGAGCTGGGAAGAATGGGATAAAGGACATTATGAATCCTGTCGTCTGGTAGCCAGAACTGGTGATATCATCTTGGGTTGGGCAGCTTTATCACCTGTATCTAGTCGGTGTGTTTATGCTGGAGTTGCAGAATTAAGCATCTATATCCATAATCAGTATAGAGGTCAAAAAGTTGGTACAGCGCTTCTGGAAAAATTAATTGAACTCTCAGAAGAAAACGGATTTTGGACCCTGCAATCGGGAATTATTAAAGAGAATACATCCAGCTTGAATCTACATAGGAAATGTGGTTTCAGAGAAATAGGCTATAGAGAAAGACTCGGTAAAATGGATAATGGAAAATGGCATGATGTAGTATTAGTCGAACGAAGAAGCAAGGTCGTCGGCTAATATATAAAGCAAGAACAGGAGGTGTATTAACATGTTAATCTTCACACTAGGCATGCTTTTAATTTTTATCATTGTATTGATGCCAGGCGATGATAATTCGGATTTTGAAGAATATTGCCGGAATGAATGCTGGAGCAGAAGGAACCCCTGTTGTTATCGGTAAATTGAGTATTATATATGAGTATAAAATAGAACCCGTAGTGTACGGTTCTTTGTGACACAAGATTTTTAAATTAAAAAAATCCATTGATTACCTTGAAAGTAACCCATGGATTTTTTGTTCTATAAACATCACTAAGCTTTCTTAGATGCCGGTACAAATATGTTTAGTACTGCGTTTAATGCTACGCCCACTATTGCAGCTAGGCTTAAGCCTGTAATTGAAACAGTTTCATTTATCTTTATGCCGATATTAATGCCGGTCATATTTTGGAAGTAGGATCCCCACAAACCTAATACCAGCACTACAATCATCACCACGACATTTGCTGCATTGAATTGTACATTGTTATTCTTTATGGTTTGTACACCAACAAGTGAAATCATTGAGAACAACATAAGGCTTATGCCGCCCATAACCGGAGTAGGTATGGTTCCAAGGAAACCACCGATTTTGGCTACGAATCCAAGAATAATGGCAAATACTGCAGCCAGTCTTAATGTAGATGGATCATAGTTCTTTGTTATTGCCAGGACTCCTGTATTTTCACCATAGGTTGTATTGGCAGGTCCGCCTATACAGCCGGCTAACAACGTAGCAAGTCCATCTCCAAGAAGAGTTCTGTTAAGTCCGGGATCTTTTATGAAATCCTGACCTACAACCTGTCCGTTTGTAGTGATATCACCAACATGCTCCATGAATACTGCCAGTACTACCGGAGCAAGTACTGCCACTGCAGGTACACTGAACTTTGGCAGTGTGAATGCAGGAACTGCAAGCAGTGGTGCATTTACAAAGGAAGAAGGGTCTACTTGTCCAAGAATGCGTGCTACTGTGTAACCAACAACTACGGCAGTTAATATTGAAAGCTGTTTGAAAAAGCCTTTACCAAAGAAGTTGATAGCAAGTGCTGTACCAAGAGTTATTGCAGCAAGTACAAAGTTTCCGCTGGCCATACCAAAAGCTGTCGGAACAAGGTTTAAACCTATGACAATTATCATTGGTCCTATAACATGGGATGGAAGGTATTTTTTTATAAAATCTATCCCGATTTTTTTGATTACAAAAGACATCAATACGTATATGAGACCTGCAACTATTATACCACCTTGGGCATATGCCAGATCACCGTTATGTGCTTCTTTAACTGCTAATATTCCACCGATGAATGCAAATGAAGAACCTAAGAAAACAGGGACCTTTTTCTTTGTTACCGCATGAAATACGAGAGTGCCTAATCCTGCAGAAACCAAAGCAACAGATGCATTTAATCCTGTAAGAACAGGTACCAACACAGTAGCGCCAAACATTGCGATAAGATGTTGAAGCGCAAGAATCACTTTCTTTAATAAAGCCATCCAATCAGTGGTTTTTGAAGTTTCAACTTCCATTTTCTTTAATACTTTCTCTGTCATGATAAAGTCTCCTTAATTTTTAAAATTGAGGAGAAGAGTTTACTCTTTTCCCCTTCTCAGCCTCACCGGACTAATTTAAAGGTGATGCGCACAGAACTTACTTGAAAATCAATAAAAAAGACTTCTTGCACCAGCAAGAAGTCACACTTGTCTAATATTATGTGAAACTCATAATGTTTATCTTGCCAGCCTCTCAGGACTTGTTTAAAGACATTCAATTATTCTATTTTTACAATATTAACATATCTATAGGACAATTGCAATATATATTTATAATTTTGCTATAATAGTTGGAGAAATTGCTAAGGTAATTGGGTTAGGACCATTTTAAAGAAAATAAGTTGACATAAAACGACATTAATTATATAATTTTTACAGACTACGGTCTGTGAAATTTTATAAGGAGTATTCTAAATGAATAAACGAACACAACAGGCTTATGAAACAAAAAAAAGGATAATAAATTCTGCAAAAGAACTGTTTGTTGAAAAAGGATATTTCCATGTGACAGTTGATGATATTATTTCTAGGGCAAATTCTTCTAAAGGAGGATTTTATACTCACTTCCATACTAAGGAAGAACTGATAATCCATATGGTTCCAATGGCAGATGAAGCTTATATAAATTTTTCAAAAGCAAATAAAGAGTATGTTAGTACAATTGAAAAAATATCTTCATTTACAAATTATGTGTTTGAAATTATGGAAAATGATATAGGATTGGAATTTATGTGTGCAATTTATTCTTCGCAGATTAAGGATATGTCAACACGCAGATTTTTAATAGAATCAGACAGAGTATATTATCAAGTTTTTAGAGACTTGATTGAAGAAGCTCAGAATAAGGGAGAA
Source organism: Sedimentibacter sp. B4 (assembly GCF_000309315.1). Taxonomy (NCBI): domain Bacteria; kingdom Bacillati; phylum Bacillota; class Tissierellia; genus Sedimentibacter; species Sedimentibacter sp. B4. The sequence goes on along the minus strand of NZ_CANG01000038.1, from coordinate 101,201 downwards.
ATTACATCGGATTTATCAGTGGAAGAAATTATTTCTATAATGACAACTTGCATTAGAGGAGTAATATATGATTGGTGTTTAAAAAAAGGTTCTTTTAAACTTGTTTCATATGGAAATAAATTAATGAACATGATATTGAATCAAGTTAAACTTTAAATTGTAGGAGGTTCGTATGAATGAACGATTATCAATGAAAACGATTCTAATCGCTGCAGCTTTACTGTTTATATTATTTTTGTACAGTGGTAATGAGAGTTATGCCATGTCAGAAACATTAAGTTTACCCGAAGATTCTCTTGTAGAAATAACCAGTGGCACTGCTATTATACCAAAGGGTAACTTTACTATTGTTGAGAACAATAAAAGATTTGAGCTGTCTGAAGGATATTCAGGAAATATTACTATTTCCAAAGATGTAAGCCAGGTTACCATAGCTGGATATTCAAGCAATGTAGTTCATTGGGATACAAAAATAACAATAGAGGCAGGAAGAGATAAAGCTATTGAGTTAACCATTGAGAATTTATATATTAGGGCACCATTTGTTGAAAATGGTATAGATTTTTCTAACGCAGGTATGTTTAATAACAAACTCTACATAAGCGGGTATAATTCTGTTGAGGGAATAAATGAATGTGCAGCAATTCATGTGCCCAATGGGATACAGCTTACTATAAATAAGGCTGAGGGCTTAACAGATGATGAAGCACAGATTAGCATAAAAGGATATTCCGGAGCAGGTATCGGTGGTGATTCAAAAGAAAACAGTGGACGAATTATAATAGATGGAGGAACATTTGTTGTAAGGAGCTCCAGCGGAGCATGCATTGGAGGTGGATTTGAAGGCTCTAATGATGAAATAATTATAAATGGAGGAAATTTAGCAGCAAATAATGATTTTTACGGAGCAGGAATAGGAGGCGGTGACAACGGTCATGGAGGGGTCATCACCATAAATGGTGGAATAATTACGGCTGTAAGTAGCAGTGGAGCAGGCATAGGAGGAGGTAATAACGGTGACGGGGGGGTCGATCACAATAAGTGGAGGAACAGTTGCAGCAACTGGTTCAACTGGTATCGGAGGGGGAACAGGTGGTTCTGTTGATAATATAACAATAAGCGGAGGAAATGTAACAGCAACAGGTGAAACTGGCATTGGCAGCGGCATCTGGGGTGAATCATTTAAAACAATATCTATAAGCGGTGGTACTGTTCATGCTGAAGGAAGAAATGGAGCTGGTATTGGAGGAAGTATTGTGATTATTCTGACACTATTGGAATTATAAGAATAAGCGGTGAAGCTATTGTTGTAGCTGGCAGCGATTTAGGTGCAGGCATAGGCTCCGGAAACTCAACCAGTTCTAAAGCAAACATCACTATCACAGGAGGAACAGTAACGGCAACAGCTGGAGAATATGCCGCAGGCATCGGATGGGGAAGTAATAATACAGGTGGTATAATTACAATAAGCGGAGGAAAGGTAACAGCAACAGGCAATTATTGTGGAGCAGGCATAGGAGGGGGCTATAAGGGAAACGGGGGAACAATAAATATAACTGGTGGCATAGTAAATGCAAATGGCGGCGATAGAGGAGCCGGTATCGGCACTGGTCAAGAAGGCAAAGGAGTTACCATAAACATAAGCGGTGGTCTGATCAATGCCAAAGGCAGTACTAATTTTGGAGCTGCCATTGGTGGCGGTGATAGCAGTCTGGGGGGTACCATAACAATAACTGAAGGAACAATATCAGCAATTGGTGTCAGCGGTGTGGGAATAGGTTTCAATGGCAGTGGAGGTACAATATTTATAAAAGGAGGTACCATAACTGCGGCCGGAGGAAGTGGCAGTGCTGGTATAAGCAGCGGATCCAAATTAGGCGGTACTGCTGACAGCTTAACAATAAATGAAGGATTTATAGAAGCTAAGGGTGGCGGCTATGGAGCCGGAATTGGCGGAGGCTCTTTTCAAACAGCAGGTATCATAACAATAAATGGAGGAATTGTAACTTCTATAGGTGGTAATAATGGAGCTGGTATTGGAGGCGGTTATCAGGGAAGCGGAGGAGTTGTAAATTTAAACGGTGGAAAAATAACAGCAACTGGCGGTTATTCTTCTGCAGGCATAGGAGGAGGTTACTTCGGTGAAGGAGCCGATGTTACTGTGACAGGTGTACCAGTTGTTATAGCTATTGGGGATACAGAAAAATACGCCGGAAATATAGGATGTGGCTCCAGCGGGATGAATTGTGGAACTTTAAAAGACAATTTAAATAATGACTTGATCTATATCTTGTTTAATATAACTAACCTGCCTGAAGTAAATATTAAGGTAGAAGTTCTGCAAGACGACAACTGGACGAAAATTACTGATGATAGTTGTCAAACTGATGAGCATGGATTGTATAGTTTTTTTACTTATGATAATTACTACAGCGGAAGATACACGTTGAGTAAACCAGGATATGAAGCATTAATAGGATGGTATTACCCTTATTTAAAGAACATTAATATCATAACAGAAATGAATGTAGATAATACACCTCCGGCTGTAACGGACTTCTATATACAAGATGGCGAACTATGCATATTTTTAGATGATTATGGTGTATGTGGAACATTATATTTTTTAGAAAAAGAAGATACTACTTATTATAGTAAATCAGATCTTGATAATATATCAGAAGCAATGACTATAAAATTAAATTGGTCAAATGATGTATATATTAAAATGTCAGAGTTGAATGAAGGGTATTATCAGATATATGTAGCAGACAGTGCAGAAAATTTGTCAGTTCCATATGATGTATATTATTCTAAGCCGAAGTCAACAACTTCTAAGTATATGGGAAGTTTAAGCAGTGGATCTGAAAAATTTAGTATACAGACAAAACTAAACAAATTAACTAAAAATGCAGAAACAAACATAAGTACAATTCCTTTTGAAGATATGCCGGAGAACATAACAGTATCAATTCCGGATGTTAAAGGTGCATTATCATATTCATTATCTTTTACAAAGGGTGCCCTATCCTCAGCAAAAGAAAATATGTATGTTGAAGTGAATACAAAATTAGGAACAATTGTTTTTCCAACAATAATGATTGATAAAATTCAAGCTGATAAAGAGGATAAAATAAGCTTAAATATTCAAAGTGGAGATATATCATATCTGCCTATTGAACTAAAAGAACTGCTTAAAAACAAGTCAATCATTCAACTTACATTAACCGTGAATGGAATACAAAAATCTTGGAACAATCCGGAGGCACCTGTAACAGTATCCATACCATATACTCCTGCACCTGAGGATCATGACATAGAGCATATAGTAGTTTGGTATATAGATGGAGACGGCAATGTAGTTACAGTACCTAATGGCCGTTATGATAAGGATACAGGTAAAGTTACATTTACAACAACTCATTTCAGTCAATATGCTGTAGCATATGTAGAAAAAACATTTAAAGATATTGAAAGTACAGAATGGGCAAAACATTCTATAGAAGTATTAACCTCTAAAGGCATACTTCAAGGTGTTACGGATACAGAATATGCACCTGAAAAGAGTATTACAAGGGCTGATTTCCTGTATTATTTAGTTAAGACCCTTAGCATTGAAGCTGCAGCAGAAGAGAACTTTGAAGATATAAGTGATACTTCGTATTACTACAAAGAAATTAGCATAGCAAAAAAACTTGGTATCACCAATGGCACAGGAAATAATAAATTTGATCCTGATTCACATATTACAAGGCAAGATATGATGGTGCTTACTGAAAATGCTTTAAAGTTAATAAAAAACCTTCAAAATTATACTGCGACTTCTGAAATTGAAAAATATAATGATAGTTTTCATGTATCAGAATATGCGAAAAATAGCATCTCATACTTGTTAAACGAGGGGTTGATTGTTGGTAATGATAATAAGATTAATCCATTGGGTAACACAACAAGGGCAGAAGCAGCGGTATTTTTATATAGAATATACAATAAATATTAAAGCAAATGATCATGTGGAGGTTATATGGTAGACAGATTATTTCAGATTGTATATACACTAATGAATCAGGAAACTGTTACATGCGGTGAACTGGCAGAAAAGTTTGAGTGTTCTACACGAACCATCATGCGTGATATTGATAAGCTTTCCATAGCCGGTGTGCCTGTGTATGCAAATAAGGGAAAGGGAGGAGGCATTAGCCTTCTTTCTGATTTTGTTTTGGATAGAACTGTTCTCACAGATGATGAACGCAGTCAAATTCTTTCGTCACTGCAGGCAATAAAGGAAACCGGATACGGCGAAGAAAAAGATGTCCTTAACAAATTAAGCAGTCTATTCGGAGCAGATACTCAGGATTGGATTGAGATAGAATTTTCAAGATGGGGTGAGCCAGGTAAAGAAGAAATATATTTTAAGCAAATCAAAGAAGCAATATTAAAGCATCGAATAATAGAAATAAAATATGCAGCAAGTCATGTGGAATGCAGTGACAGAAAAGTGAAACCTTTAAAATTGTGTTTTCGGGGATTTGCCTGGTATGTATATGGATTTTGTTTATTAAGAAATGATTATAGGTTTTTTAAGTTAAAGCGAATTGCGGATTTATCTGTTACACACGAATCATTTACGCCTATTCGGGTTGGACGAGTGCTGAATGAACTGTTTGAACAAAGCAAAGAGGTTATTCATATAAAAATTCAGGTACATAAACAGCAGTTGTATCGTGTTCTTGAGGAACTTCCACATGGGGTCATTCTAGAAGATGGAAGTATGATTACTGAGTTTGATGCAAATGATGAAAGTGCAATCATAAATTATATTTTGTCATTAGGTGCGTATGCTAAGGTGCTTGAACCAGCATGGTTACAGGAAAAAGTCAGAGAACAGATTGAAAAGATGATTTTAATATATGAATGAAGAAAATTATTTTATAATATGACACACCTTGTCATATTATGAATGTTATACTCCTATCGTAATGAAGATTGAATATAGATGAGGAGGAAACAAATGAATTATGAAATTGTAACGCTAGGAGAAAAGAAAATTGTTGGTGTGGCTGCAAGAACAGGAAATATGGAACCTGATATGCAGACGGTTATCGGAGGGCTGTGGCAGCAGTTTTATCAAGGAAATGTTTGTGAGAAAATCGAAGCAAAGGTAAGCGACTATGCATATGGAATCTATTCTGACTACAAGGGCGAAACGTATCAGGTGACAGTTGGTGCAGAAGTTTCAGAATTGAGTGAGAATGAAGGATTAATTTCACTTATAATTCCAAAAGGAAAATATGCAAAGTTTCAAATTGTTGGAGATATGGTAAAGGATGTCGCAAATGCATGGGCTCAGATTTGGCAGATGGATTTAAAGCGCATCTATACGGCTGATTTTGAAGAATATGTAGCTTATGACGGCACAAATTCAACAGTCAATATTTACGTTGCAGTTGAGGAGTAAGTCAAGGTATGTAAGATAGAAGGGAAAAGTTACAAAAATGCAAAAAAATAGCACGGATTGACAATGTGGCTGTTGCATTAAGTACATTTTATGTAATCCTGAGCGCAAGCGAAGGAACTCATATGTTGAAATGATGAGATTCTTCGGGCAAAAGCCCTCAGAATGACACGATAATAATCACTAATGCAACAGTCCCGTTTTTTGATTACATTAATAGCTACTTAGCTTCGTTTATAGAAGACATTAATTCTTTCTCAACTTCAACTGCAATACTTGATAATTCATCATTATCCATCATTCCAATTAAACTGGTAGGCTTTAGCATTCCGATAATTACTGATTCATTGTTTTCATAAACCACCATTTTGCATGGCAAAAAGTACCCTGCTTCAATATGTTTATCCAGAACTTCTTTGGCTTTCTTTGGATTACATACTTCTAAAACTTTGAAATTTTTATCAAAATCCAGTCCTTTTTCTTCCAATTTCTCTTTGAAATTTAATTCCCATAGCACACCAAAACTATGATTATTGAGACTTGTCTTTAAATCTTCTAAAGCTAGTTCAAAACTTTTATTTGTTGCCACTTTATAGTTAATATCCATATAATTCTCCTGAAATCAATTTATTTGTATTATGATACCCTGTAATTGCCAAATATAAACAAATTGATTTTATAGTTATAAAACTTTTATCACTATTTTAACATAAAACTCTTTCAATGAGCGGCTCTATCTAATTTGTAAGGATTTGATTATAATTGACAGATTATAAGAAAACAAGAGTATATTTTTGTCAGGTAAATAGCTGTCTTATTTTCCGTGTATTTTTTAAAATAATTCAATATAAAGACGGAATAAAAGATGATATTACTCTTTTCGAGCTGTACATATTCAATCTATTTGATATAATATTCTTATGGTCTTAATTAAAATGAGGGGTGACTATAATGAAGCAGGATAAATCGGAATTAATACAAAATGGGGATATGTACAAGGTATTGTTAACCTTATCTATCCCCATTATGATAAATAGCATAATTCAAACATTATATAATTTGGTAGATGGAATTTGGGTGAGCAAGATTTCTTCTGTTCATTTTGCAGCTACCTCCTTTGTATGGCCCATAAACTTTCTTTTTGTTGCCTTGGGAATTGGACTGTCGGTAGCAGGAACATCACTTCTTTCTCAGTTGCTGGGTGCAGGTAAGTATAAAGAAGCCAGAGAATACACTTCTCAATTAATGGTATCATCATTTTTGTTATCAATTGTATTTACGATAGTGGGTGTTGTTACAAGCCCGTATATAATTAAGCTTATGGGTGGAGAAGGTAATTTTGCTGATTTAGCAAATACTTACCTTAGAATATCATTTTTTGATTTGCCGTTTATGTTTTTATATTTCAATATAAATTCAATAATGAATGCACAGGGAAACACGGTAACCCCGACAATATTAAGTGCTATATCTGCTTTTATAAATGTTGTATTAGATCCTGTGTTTATATTTACATTTAATATGGGTATAGCAGGTGCGGCCTGGGCAACGGTGTTATCAAGGGTTGTGTTGGCGCTGTTTGGGATTAAATTTATCTTTAATGAAGATTATGACTTAAAACCAGATTTCAAAGGATTTAAATTTAATAAAAAAATACTCAAGGAAATTGTGAGAGTCGGACTGCCAGCTTCTATAGGGCAAACAGGAGCCTCCATTGGATTTATGTTTTTAAATGGCTTTATTGTATCCTATGGTACAGCTACAATGGCTGCCTTTGGCATGGTAAACAGGGTAACAAGTCTTGTAATGCAGCCTGCTATGGGAGTTGGAGCAGCCCTGACAGCGGTTGTAGGTCAGAATCTGGGATCTAATCAGCTTCACAGAGCCACAGAAAGTTTTATAAAAGCTTCAAAAATTGCCTTATTTATTGGTATTATCGGCGGAATATTAATATTTGTTTTCAACAAACCAATAGTGAATTTTTTTATTCAATCTAAGGATGAGCCGGAAGTAATTATTCAAAGTATTACTTACATGAAATATGTTGCATTTTCAATGCCATTGATGGGGATGTTCAGCGTTTTTCAAGGAATATTTCAAGGCTCGGGAAATACAAAATATTCCATGGCCATGGAGGTAGGAAGATTGTGGTTTGTCAGGCTGCCCATGATATTGATTTTTAAAAGTTTTTATGATTTTGGACCATCCGGCATTTGGTTTTCAATGAGTTTCAGCAATTTTATAGTATGTCTTTATGGTTTATGGGTATATAAAACTCATGGATGGAAGAGAAAGACAGTAAGTGCAGTTGAAAATTGTTAAAACCAGAGCTATCGGTTCAGGACCACTGAAGATGAGATCCTTCGCTACGCTTTGGATGACAATAATCGAGTATGAAAAATGATATATGGAGTTAATATGAAAAAAACAATTGGAATTTTTGCTCATGTGGATGCAGGGAAGACTACCTTCACTGAACAACTTCTTTATAATACAGGCAGTATAAGAAATCTTGGAAGAGTTGATCATAAAACTTCAAGCATGGATACTAATGAAATAGAACAAAACAGGGGAATTACAATTTTTGCTGATCAAGGTATTTTTCAATATAACAATGATACCTACTATATAATTGATACTCCCGGGCATATGGATTTCTCGGCAGAAACTGAGCGGTCTATGTCTGCTCTTGATTACGCCATTTTAATCATAAGCGGAAGCTCAGGAGTTCAAGCTCACACTACCACATTATTTAAGCTGTTGAGCTCATACAATATTCCTGTTTTTATTTTTATTAATAAATGTGACATAGATAGTTTCAATTTACAAGTAATTACAGATGATATTAAAAATAAGCTTACCGGTGACATACTATATTTGAATTCAGCGGATGATATAATTAATCAAAATATAGCTGATTTTTCAGCAGATAGAGACGAAGCTTTTTTAGAATCTTATTTACAGGATGATTATAGCACAAATGATTTATTAGAGACTGTTATTAAAATAATAAAAATGAGACTTTGCTTTCCTTTAATGACAGGTTCAGCTTTAAAGGGGATTGGAATAAATGATTTTTTAGAGGTGTTTTCAAGTCTTTCTAAAACAGAATATGAAGAAAAAGAACATAATTATTTTGTCGGAAAGGTTTATAAAATACGTCACGACGAAAAAGGAATTCGACTCACATTTATAAAAGCATTGTCAGGAAAGCTGCGTATAAAGGATGAATTTACATTTATAAAAGGGGAAGTTATATCTTCAGAAAAAGTAAATGAAATAAGAGTATACAACGGTAAAAAGTTTGAAAATAAAAATGAAATACTAGCGGGAGATATATTTGCTGTTGTAGGTTTGAAATCTCCTGTATGTGGAACAGTGATAGCAACAGGCGAAACAACAATAGATGAAATAAATAATTTTCACTTAAACGCAGCTCTGAAGTCTAAAGTAAACATATTAGATAATACAGATGTCACTATACTGATGGAAAAGCTACATATTTTAGAATCTGAAGATCCTATGCTATCAGTTGCTTTCATAAAAGAAACAGAGAATATTTTGATCAGTGTAATGGGCAAAATTCAACTGGAGATATTAGAACAGCTTATAAAATCCAGGTTTGGAATATCAGTTAATTTTGAAAAACCTCAAGTTGAATACAAGGAAACCATTAAATCAGCAGTAACCGGATATGGGCACTTTGAACCGCTCCGTCATTATGCAGAAGTTAAGCTTACACTAGAGCCAACTTCCCGTGGCAGCGGCATTACATTTGAAAGTCAATGCCATGTTGACAATTTAATATTAAATTATCAACATACTATAGAAAATCATGTGTTTGAAAAAGTTCATAAGGGCATTTTAACCGGGTCTCCAATTACAGATATAAAAGTTATTTTAAAGGACGGCCGTGCTCATATAAAACATACTGTAGGCGGTGATTTCAGAGAAGCTACATACAGAGCAATCAGACAAGGGCTGGAAAAAGCTGAGTCCATTTTGTTGGAGCCATTTTACAGCTTTGAAATTTATGCAGAAGAAACATATATGGGAAGAATAATGTCTGATATACAAAAATTAAGAGGCATTTGTGAAGCACCTGTTCTTAATTGTGGAAATGTTTATATAAAAGGAAGAGGTCCTGTGGAATCTTTTATGGATTACAGCGTTGAACTGATTTCATTTACTAAGGGAACCGGAAGCATAAGTTTAATGTATGATGGATATGATGTGTGTGAAAATACAAATGATGTAATTTTAAAAATAGGATATGATAAAGAAAGAGATGTGGAAAATACTTCAACATCTGTGTTTTGTGCAAAGGGAACTTCTTTTACCGTGCCCTGGTATGAGGCAGAAAAGTACATGCATACAGTTAGCTAAAGATATTCTTATGATTAAATAAACTTAATAGTTTACACATTATGATGGATGGAAGCGTTGGCAGGCTAAAAGATTTAATAAATTGTTAATAACTAGTTTATAGTTATTCAAGACCTATAATGTATTATATAATTGTACTACAAAGATGCTTAAGCTATGGTAGTAAATAGTTTAATAGGAGGGTTTAGAATAATGAGGTTTAGCAAAAAAACAGCTACGGTATGTGCGTTTGTCCTCGGGGCTATGATTTTAACAGCGACAGCATTTGCTGATACAATGCTTGGATCAGGATTTAACAGCTTGAAAAATTCTATGAAGACAACAATGACAAAATTGACCGGTGAAGTTGATAACTTCAGTGCTGATATGATAGTGTCTGTTAAAGTTGATGGTAAAGTTATTTCAGAATCAACTAATAATATTAAAATAGATGTTTCAAATCAGGCCGAAGAAATGAGCGAAAGAACTTTAAATAAAGGAAAAATAACTGAAAGTTACAGGTACAATGATGAAAACCAAAGCATATACAATAATGCTGAGGATGATTCATACACAGTTGTAGAAAAAAGAAAAAATAATAATGACAGAAAAATAATTGATAATCCTTTTGAAGAAGAACAGGTCAAGGATGCTGAAAAGATTCTTGATGCATTTGTAGGAAACTTACAGGATATAATTCAATTGGAAGAATCAGGCGGAAAGAAAATGTATATTGGAAATTTATCAGACACTCAAATTCCTCCTCTTGCAAATGCCATATCATCATTTGCCTTCAAGTATTCAATTCTTGATGAGTGGAATGCCAAGAGACTGAACATTCCAAGTCCTAAATCAAACATATACCTGGTAAATGCTTCCGGTAAGGCAGTTGAAAATGAAGATGGCATTATAGAAAGCGGTATTTTTACTGCAAGTATATCTGCAAAGGATAATGAAGGCATTGAACACATATACTCTCTGGATTTTTCAATTGACATAAAGGATATTAACAGCACAGTTGTTGCAGCTCCAAATTTAGTTGGTCATGAAGTTACATATAACAAAGAAGGCTATGAATTTGACAGCAAATATATCGGTAAATACAAAAATGATATTGTAGATATAAAAGGCAACTCATTTGAAAAGGTTGGAGAAAGATTCATAGAAATCACTTCTGTTGAAGATGGCAATATAAAAGGCAAATATTATGAAGTGTATAATGAGGGGTATAAAGCTGAAAATATTAGAAGCTTTGACTTTTATTCCAATTATGATGAATCTATCTATTTTACAAAGCTGCATTATTTAAATGAAAATGGTGAAAAGAAAACCGGAATTATCCATCAAAACGGACAACAAAACATTAACGTATCATTTGATGTTGAAATAGATGAAGAAAACGGTGGGTATTCATATTCAAATTATGATGATGAATTTGACAGTAACTTTGTAAGGATATTTGAGTAAGCCAAGGTGCAAAAGCCTTGGCTTTTGCACCGTAAAGCTTTAAAGGAGGAGAAATATTGGATAAAGCAATCGTAATTGAAGACTTGTCAAAGATATATAAAAACAATCGCGGCATACAGAGCCTTAATTTGGAAATTGAACGAGGAGAAATTTTCGGATTTTTAGGACCTAACGGAGCAGGAAAAACCACTACCATGAAGATTATGGTCGGCCTTATGAAAGCTGATAAGGGCGATGTTAAAATAAACGGTTACAGCATTTCTAATGATTATGAAAATGCTATGAAAGACATTGGATGCATTGTAGAAAATGTAACTCCATTTTCTTATTTGTCTGCTTATGAAAACATGGAATTATGCGGCAGATTTCATAATGAAGTTAATGGAACACGAATTGATGAGTGCCTTGAAATCACCGGACTTATTAAATATAAAAATGAAAAAATAAAGAATTATTCCCTTGGAATGAAACAAAGACTTGGTATAGCCATGGCAATTTTGTCCAAACCTAAAATTATAATTTTGGATGAACCTTTTAATGGTCTGGATGTTGAAGGAATGGTTGAAATGAGAGAATTAATTATTAACTTGTCAAAAAAGAATAAAACAACATTTTTTATTTCCAGCCATTTAATTCACGACATAGAGCTTACATGTGATAAAGTTGGAATTTTATATGGGGGGAAACTCATAAGTGTTGAAAAGACCAATAATATTCTAAAAAACTATTCTTCCTTGGAAAACTATTATTTAAGCGAGGTAGATTTAAATGCAAATTATTAAAGCAGTGTATATAAATGAAATATTTAAAATCTCAAAAAAAGAAAAAAATAACTTCATCATTGATATTCTTGTTGCTGTCTGTTATTGTTGCAGCAATTGTGGTATATTCCTTGAATAACTTTGCAGGAGTAAGTGTAACAGGAAGTTCAGAATTTTCGGTTATGGTTTTGACAATTTTAAGCTACTCACTTTTCCCGCTTTTTACTGCATTTATTTGTATAGATATGTTTGCAGGTGAATTTGCTGATCATACCATTAAATTTACCCTCACAGGTCCTGCTTCAAGGCTTAATGTATTTTTGGGTAAAATTCTTGCTATTGCTACATTTATAGCCAGCAATCTTATTGTAGTTGCTATTTTTTCTTTTTTATTTTCATTATTTCTAAATGGAGGGATTTCAAATCCTTTAAGAATAATAATATCTTACATAATGGCATTCTTGCCGATTTTTATCTTTGCATTGACAGTTGTTTTGATTTCTAATTTTTCGAGGGGTACAACAAGCGCCTTTATGTTTTCCATTTTTGTGTTTCTGGTGTTTGTTGGATTAAGTGTGGCTTTCCCTCAAATTAAGAGTTTTTTATTTACATCTTCTTTTGACTGGTACAAGCTGATTTTAGGAAGCTATATTAATGTTGGCAAGATTTTCAGAATATTTCTTATTTTGCTCGGCTACGGTATAATGTTATTTGCAGCAGGTTATTATTTGTTTGAAAAAAAAGATATTTAGGATGATATTATGAATTTAAAACAAAGATTTTTAACACAAAGCATATTAATTCTAATAGGCACAATTGTTATTACAGGCTGCTTTGGATTTGCCTATGACTATTTTTATAACATATTAAATGAATCTCATGCATCAAGTGGAGTGGGTCAAATGGCTGTTGTAGTAATTGAGGATGATAATATTGTATATAACAGCGAAGATTTTACTATGCTGCAGATTAAAGAAGTGTTAATGAATCTAAGTGTTGATAATGATTATTATGAATATGAGAATAAAAGATACAGCATAAGTGAAGAGAATTTTATTAAGCAGGATGGAGTTACTTATAGAATAATAACACTTAATGAAGTTATATGTGTTGGTGATTATTATAGATCCTTTATAACCTTTGTTATTATTACATTTTTAATAATCTTTGTTATAGCAAGCATAATTGTTCAGAAACAAAACCTTAAAAACATAATAATTCCAATTACTGATTTGAAAAAGGAAACGGAGAAGCTTAGAATCGGTGAGCTTGAGACAGCAATCACGGAAAAGGGCTATGGGGAAGTGAGAGAGCTTGGAGTTGCTATTGAACAGTTGCGTCTTCAGCTTAAGAATTCAATATATTATCAGCAAAAAGTTGATGAAAACAGAAAGTTTTTAATATCAAGCATATCTCATGATCTTAAAACTCCCGTAACATCCATAAGGGGATATATAGATGGTGTTCTGGACGGTGTTGCAGACACCGATGAAAAGAAAAAATATTACTTATCAAATGCTATTGAAAAAACAAAGATGATAAATACAATGATTGAAGATTTATTGTTATATTCTAAGCTGGATTTAAATCAAATGACATTTGAGAAGGATAAGGTAGATATTATAAAATACATGGACAGCTGTATTGAAGAATGTTCAGAAGAATTCAACCGTGAAAATAAACGATTAATTTTTGAGAATAACCTTTCAACTTCATATTTTGTTACTATGGATGTTACAAAATTTAAGCGAGTTGTACAAAACATTATGGACAATGCTAAAAGAAACGTTGAAAAATACGAAGGTCAGCTAAGAATTATATTAAGAGAAACTAATTCCTCAGTCATAATAGAATTTAAGGATAATGGAAAAGGAATCAGTGAACACGATCTGCCGCATATTTTTGATAGATTTTATAGAGCTGATACTGCCAGAGAAGTTAAGGGCTCAAGTGGCCTGGGACTGGCAATAGCAAAGCAGATTGTAGAGGGTTTAGATGGACGAATTTGGGCAGTCAGTGAAATCGGTCATGGAGCCTCGATTATTATTTCATTAAAAAAGGTTAAAGACGAGGAAGTGATAATATGAAAAAGATTTTAATTATTGAAGATGATATAAGCATATCAGAACTTCAAAAGGATTATTTAGAAATGAGCGGTTATGAAGTGGTATGTGCTTTTGACGGTAACTCCGGACTTGAATATATTAAAAATGAATGTTTTGATCTAGTTATTTTAGATTTAATGCTTCCACAAAAGCATGGCTTTGATATATTAAGAGAAATAGCTGATTCAAAACAAATACCAGTACTGATTGTGTCTGCAAAATCTGATGAAACATTTAAGATTAAAGGATTAAACCTGGGAGCCGATGATTATATAACTAAACCTTTTGGTATGGGTGAACTGGTAGCGCGAGTTAACAGCCACATAAAAACATATGAAAAGTTAAAACAGGTACCCAATTCTAATAAGAAGCTGATAATAGTCGGGGCATTATCTATCGATAAGCAGGACCGAAGAGTTTACATAGATGATAATGAAGTTATCTTAACCCAAAAAGAGTTTGATCTGCTGGTTTTTTTGGCAGAAAATCCTAACAGGGTTTTTGATAAAGAAGAGTTATTTGAAAGGGTTTGGGGCTATGATTCTTTATCTGACGCCTCTACCATAACTGTACATATTGCAAGAATAAGAGAAAAGATTGAAACAACTCCTGATAGACGTCAATATATTGAAACTGTCTGGGGAGCCGGATATAGATTTAAAGTATAATGAATATTTAAATAGTAAGGCAGGTGGAGTAATGGATATTGAAGCATATTTTAAAAAAGTATATACCGTTGCTTATATGTTAACCGGAGAAGAAAAAATTGCAGAAGAAATAGCTGAACTGGCAATAACTAATACTTCAGAACAATTGAACGCAGATAATAAAATTTCAGCAAGCATGCTGCAATTAACAATTTTAGAGTTAGTAAAAATTTTTCTTAAAATGCCTAGATCACACAGTGACGATGATAATATAACAAGTATGCAGAAGGCTTTATTAGCCCTTAAGCCTTTAACTAGAGCTGTAGTTATATGGAAAGACGTGTTAGGCTTTAAACTATCAGGGGACACACCTGTTTTTGACTATACTTATGAAGAGCTTGTCGTAGAACTTGTATGTGGCAGGAGAGAGCTTAAAGAGTATGTTAACTTATGCAATTGCGGCTCTTAATATGGAAGGCTTTCTTATTAATTACTTTTACTGCATGATAGTATGACTTTTCAGACAATATTGACTGTACAATTTTAAAATATATAAAAATTTAAAAAATTTCTGCTTGTACCCTAAACTTTAAATTATTATTTCGAATTAATCTAATTGGGTGTGGGGTAAAAACTAGGAGATTAAATGGAAAACAGTCAGTACTATTCATCTTCATCGCAGTCGTCAGAGAAGTATAATTCCATACACACTGCTTGGGGAATGGTAATTATTTTTCTAATCATTTTTTGCTTAAGTATTATTAATCATTACGGAAATACAGTCTTAACAGTACAGCTCCTATACATTCCAATATTTATTTCAGTAATGGTTTTTGGAGTTAAAGTTGGTATAGCTACTGCTATTTTTGCTGGAATATCGGTTAAACCATTTATAATGCTGTATGCTATGTCAGATTCGACAAATGCAGCTTCCCTTTGGATTACTCAAATCTTGATGTTCTTTGTATCTGTTGGGTTTTTCAATATAATGATAAAATATTACAAAAATTTCAAAGAGCTTGTAAAAGCTATGCCTTATCAGGTCACACATACAGAAAACACCAATGTACTAAAGTTTAATTTAAACAATGTTATAGCTGCAATCAAATATATAAATATTTCTTTTACAACTTTCGAGTATAAGAATTTAAATTTTATTAATTCAAATATTAATTTTATATCTGGGAAAAAAAGTTACGAACTTATTATCATAAATAATTATCCTGAAAACAGACTTAAAGAACTAAATGAAATCATTGCCAGTTAATAATTAGTTCAGCAGAAAATTTAACACATATAAGAAATTATTTTAGCAATCAAATAAAATAATTTCTTTTTTTATTGCCTGATGATAAACTTTTAATATCACCTATAGGGGATATATAAGTTAATGGATAGAAAGTGCTGTTAATATGTCCATTCGCTATTTATGGTAAATACAAAGACATCTTCATATGCTACAATTTTCAGAGAAAAGGAGGGATAATTTGAATCAACAAAAAATTGGCGAATTTATTGCTAAACTCCGAAAAGAAAAAGAAATGACACAGGCAGAGCTTGGTGAAAAACTTGGGGTGACAAACAAAACCATCTCTCGATGGGAAAATGGCAACTATATGCCAGATATATCTTTAATGCAATTCTTGTGTGAAGAACTTGGAATCAGTATTAACGAATTTTTAAGTGGAGAGAGACTCAGTGATGAGGAATTCCGCAAAAAGGCTGATAACAATATAATTTCTTCTCTAAACCGAGAGAAGTTAGTTCGCAGAGAAAAGAGGGCTAGTGATTTTTTTGGAGGAGCAGGAACAGGTATTTTGCTGTCTACTTTATATTCTCCAGATTCTGTGAGAAGAACAGCAGCTATTATTATTGGGATAACAATGATTTTCATAGGTTGGTATTTCAGAGCAAAATTAGACAGATACATAATTGATAAGTCATAGGGGACGGTTCTCTCTGGCAGATCAAACTTAAGGTGCCATATAGCTAATTGCCTTTAGAATATTTATTGACTTAAATATTTTAAAGGTATATTGTTATGTTAAAAGAAACTTACTTCATGGCGTTTACATAATTGTGTTCTTTATATAGCTGGATAAATCTTGTTGTGAAGTCAGCTATAGAAAAATCTATGGAAGGCTGAAAGGAAGTAGCAATATGAAAGAAATGGAAATAATAAGTCCAGCATTTATAAATAATGGATACATGCCCAAGAAACATACTGGTTTTGAAGCAGATATTTCTCCAGAGTTTCAATTATTAAATCTTAGTGATGATGTAATATCTATTGCCATTATTATGGACGATTTGGACATTCCTTTAATAAAAGCATTTAACCACTGGTTAATTTGGAATATCCCTAAAACAGATAAAATCTCGGAAAATATACCATACGGTTCGTCAGTATCTTTGTTAAATAATGCAATGCAGGGGGTTGCTTATGGTATTAACAGGTATAGAGGGCCGAAGCAGCCAGTCTTTGTCAGGAATACCCATAGGTATATTTTTAACTTTTATGCACTTGATTGTTTCTTAAATTTGGACAGCCATGCAAAAAAGAAAGATTTGCTTGAAGCTATGAGTGGACATATCATTCAGCAGGGAAGCATAACTGGCAAATACAAAAGATAAATTATTTAACTAGTCCATAAATGAGCTATGTTCCAAGAATATAAATTATTCTGTGTAAATGGAACCAAAGGGCGATTCTTTGTAGCAAATTAATAATTCACAATTTCAGAGAACAGTTCTAAAAAAATAATGGTCAGAGAGCCGTTCTCTGTGACCATTCAGACAAAACATAACACAAAAAGTCGGGAAATACTTCTTGAAAAGAGATAACATAGTTATACAGACAGGGGTGATGATATGGAGTGGATTGAAGGAATCGGAGAAGCTATCAACTATATTGAGGAAAATATCACAGAAGAAATTGCAATAGAAAATATTGCAAAAGAAGTATTTATGTCTCCTTTCTATTTTCAGAAAGGATTTGCAATGCTTTGTGGTTTTACAGTTGGAGAGTATATCAGACAACGCAGGCTTACCATTGCCGGCAGTGAGCTTGTTTCCACTAATGAAAAAATCATTGATATTGCACTGAAGTATGGCTATGATTCACCGGATAGCTTCACAAAAGCTTTTACCAGATTTCATGGAGTTACACCTACTGCTGTTCGAAGAGACGGGGCAATGATAAAATCTTTTGCTCCGCTGAAAATCAAATTTATGTTGGAAGGTGGTTATATTATGGATTACAAAATTGTTGAAAAAGATTCGTTTACTGTAATGGGGGTATCAAAAACTTTCAAATACGAAAGTGCAACTAAAGAAATACCGCAGTTCTGGACAGAACATTATCAAACAGGTAAAGGGAAATATGTTTGCGGAATGTATGGAATAAGCATAGATGAGAGCATGGGTTCAAATGAGTTTGAATATTTGATCGCAGACAATTACAATCCATCTATGGAAATAACTAAAGATTTTGTTACAAAGATTATTCCTAAACACACTTGGGCTGTTTTTGCATGCAAGGGTGCAATGCCGAAATCTCTGCAGGATACGAACACAAAAATCTTCTCAGAGTGGCTTCCTAATTGCAAGGATTATGAAATTGCAGCAGGTTACAATGTTGAAATGTATACTGATGTAGCTGATTATCCGCAAGGCAGTCAAGATGAAAACTACTACAGTGAAATCTGGATTCCTGTTAAGAAAAAATAACTGCATAAGGTAGCAAGTCCCACGCCATAGGGATATCACTTTGGTAATTATATATTAACCTAATAATATACCGTTAGAATATTTATGATATTTTAATGGTATATTGTTATATAATTAAAATCTAAAAAAATTTTATGGGGGTACTGAAAGTATTTTGAAATAATTAAATTAGGGGGTACTATGTCATATTTTAAATATCAATCTAAAAATATATTCTATGAAGAAATTGGAACTGGGAAGACTTTATTGCTTTTACATGGAAATACAGCATCTTCAAATATGTTTCTTAGCATAGTTGAAAAATATGCCTGTGATTACAAAGTAATACTATTTGATTTTTTAGGACATGGAAAATCCGATAGGCTGCAATGCTTTCCTGTGGATTTATGGTATGAAGAGTCCAAACAAGTGATTGAATTTCTGAAACAAAATGAATACAGTGATGTATTTCTCTTAGGCAGCAGCGGCGGTGCGCTGGTTGCAATTAATGTTGCTTTAGAAAATCCTGATTGTGTTAGAAAAGTTATTGCTGACAGCTTCGAAGGTGAAATACCCCTTGAGTTGGTTACTTCAAATATTGTTAGAGATAGGGAATTCTCAAAACAAAACGACCAAGCAAGAATGTTCTATAAAGCTATGCAGGGAGACGACTGGGAGAGTGTTGTGGATAATGATACGAATGCGATTGCTGAGCATGCAAAATCAATTGGCCGATTTTTCCATAAACCACTTTCTGAATTGCATGCAGACATATTGATGACCGGAAGCAATGAAGATGAATTTGCTGTTTGTGTAGATAAGGATTTTTATCGAAAAACTTATTCAAAAATGATAAAAGATATTGGACATGGAGATATATGTATTTTTGAACATGGGGGGCACCCTGCGATGTTGTCTAATCAAGCTGAATTCATTGAAGAAACCTTAAAGTTTTTAGCTGAGAAATAATTTGAACAATAACTAAGACTAATTTCTTAAAAAAATCGGTTATGAGATTACTGTTGGAAATATAATAGGAATGAATTAAAAAGCAAATGAAAGGGAGCAGTCGGTTTTGATTGCTCCCTCTGTTACTTATTTTATGTTTTGTCCTATAAAATATAAACCATTAGATATGTGTCCATTCATCGTAGTGAATGCCAAGTGTTCATATTGCAATGTTTTAAAATCAACTAAAAGCTCATTGACCCACTCTTCAGAGTGATGGCGGCAGACAGCACCTTCTGGTAATTCAAATACACCATAATTTCCATATTTCTCTTGAAATTTTTGATAACGAGTTACATTGCGTTCATCTGCATTCAAGAGAAAGTCATTCATATATAAAATACCATCCTTCCTTAAGACACGCCTGATTTCGGTAATCAGAGCTTTTTGTTCCTCATTATTTTGAATGCAGGTCAGCACAGCAAAAAGGATAACTGCATCAACGCTGTTATCTGGCAGATCAATGGAAGCCTTCTTTTTTTACACGTAAATCGAGGTGTGGAAACTGTCTTGCTCCACGCTGAATCATGCCCTCTGAGAAATCAATTCCAATCAACTTACGATAGCCCATCTGATAAAGTTCATCTAAGGTTCGACCATAGCCACAGCCAACATCAAGCACCGTATATTCCATAGTGATGTATTTTCGAAATTCACTTGATTGAAAAGGTGTTGTAAACTGCTTTGTCTCTGAAACATCATCCCAGTAATTTTTCTGTATCATATCAAATCACCTCTTTTTGTAATGATTATATCTTAAATGTTTGCTATAATGGTATGAGATTTCTCATACTGTTCTTAAGGAGAAAATAGTATTATGAAACATATAAAGGATAAAAACCAGATTGAGGAATACTACAATCAGTTTCCTCTTTCCGATTATTTTGGATTTGATATCCGGCCATACATCACAGTTGTACAGTTTGAACCAGGAGATTTAATCCTAAAGGAAGGCGATGAACCTGAGTTTCTGTATTACCTAGTTGATGGTCGAGCCAAGCTGTTCTTGTCACATGACAATGGAAGAATCTCATTGATTAATTTTTTAAGTGCACCGTGCTTTATTGGTGAGATGGAATTAATTGAAGCGCAGGTGACATCAAACGGTGTAAAGGCAATTACAGCATGCACCTGCTTTGCTGTTCGAATTATAAGCTGTAAAGAAAAGCTTCTCAATGATACAACATTTTTGAGATACCTTTGTGTGTTTCTTGGGAAAAAAGCTATAGGTAATACCTATAATTATTCAAGAAACCAGTCTTATTCCTTGGATGTTCGCCTTGCGACCTTTATCCTGCTTACAGCTACAAACGGTTACTATCGGGAGCGGCATACGGAAGTGGCAGAATTTTTAGGAGTCACCTATAGGCACCTGCTTTATGTATTGGCATATTTTGTTAAAACAGGGATATTGGAAAAAACTCCACAAGGCTATCATATCGCAGATGTTAAAAAATTGAAAAGAATTGCAGATGAAAATAAGTAATAAGATGGAAAAGGTATTGGCTGGTCATCAAATAGATCTAAAGCCTTTTCTAAAACTGCAAAGCACTGTGGCACGAAGACTTGTTGAAAAAGAGCAATTTTTATCTCTGCTTCCTCTTTATTCAGTACAGTCTGCAGTCGTGCAGGTAAATATCAAAGTACTGATATTGCAGTAAAAGAATTATAAAAATTTAGTTGACTTAGATTGACTGCTGTGCTAAAGTAACTACAAGTTGCAACTACAAATTTATATTTTAGTTTTCTAGGGTTCCGCAGTTTTACTGGCAGGTCCGAGAGAAAGCGCACAGTTATTGTGTACACGGAAGGATAAAAGCCTGGGAGATATTTTAATAATATTTCTTATGGCTTTTTTATTATTTTTGTTTTCTGTTAAAAGCCATGAGATAATACTATGCTGATTTTAAGGAGGAAAGTTTATGGAGTGGATTTATTTGGTTACTGCTGGTTTGATATACTTTCGAGGAGCATATCTCAAACATGAAAGCTTTCAGAGAGCAGTATAAGGGCAAATTTATATTAGAAGTAACTATTATTAAGGGCTATAATGATGATGGAGAATCAATTGAGAAGATAAAAAGCATTATTGAGGAAATATATACCGGCAAATTAATAATTGCAAGAATAGAAGATGAAATATTTAAGAAAAAGCTTGGTATATCTGATGAAAGATTTTACGAAATTTCTAATAAACTGGAGAATATTTAGTATTGGTAAACAAAGATGCTTATATTTGCTATATTGCTAGAAGGTACAAAATTGACGATGGATTTATTAGGAAATATTTGGTACAATATACTTAAAAGTAAATTTTTTTCTAAAAAAAATAAGACGAAGATAATATATATTTGAAGGGGTGATTGTATGCACTTTAAAAGTTTTATTTGCATGGTGATTTTAATGATGTCTTTATCGGCTTGTTCAAAAGCAAATGACAACATAGTTTCTGACACAACACAGGAAGTTGGGGCTAAAGAAAACATAACAAATGAGATTGCGAATAACGAAAAAACCAATATTACATGTCAAGACTTTTCGGAATCAATCCCTTTATCTATGTATTATGCAATAGCTGAGCTTTCTGATAATGAATATAAATGTCTTGATCAGGAATTTAAATGGCTTCAATCCTATTTTAATGAAATAACTATGAAAGAAGCCAGTACTAGTGATTTAACTATTCCTTTTGTTGATTGGGTAAGGCAAAATTATGGAAATTTGTCTGATGAAGAAGAGCAAATTCTGGCCAAAGAACAAAATACATTACAGGAATTGTGCCTGATAATACAATTAAGAATCCAAAATAATGAAATATCTCTTATACAATCAAATACTGAAATAGCAGGCACAAATGAAAATCCCATTGATATTCCAAACACTAACTCTAATGATTCAGCTTTTGATTCATCCAATAAATCAACTAAATCCACTGACAAAAACAGTTTAGAATGTCATGCATTAATTGATTATGATGACAAACAATTTGTTCACATTGTTACTTCAACCTTCCCTGAAGAAAACTTTTATTTTGATGAGGGAAAAGAACTGCATGTTAAAATCGGGTCTATGATAGACGGGCCCAGCGTTATTATTTATATTTCAGACAGAATTGAACCAGGAAAAAATTATTCCATGGAGTGTGATACGGGGTTTTCTTTTATGAATCCTGATGCAATGTTCAATGCAGGTTTATCATACAACACTATGTTTGGAATTGCAAACTATGATCAGCACACCATTCCGGATAGTCTAGGAGATGCATTGGAAAGTGCAGAACTATGTGTAAAATCATGGGACAGAACCACAGGTATAATATCCGGAACAATAAAGCTTGAAGACCAATTTAATAATGTTTATAAGGCTTCTTTTAATGACAGTTATCTTTCTTTGAATCATCCTACAAGAAGTGATGAGTATATTGAATATCTTAGAAACAGTACACAGCCAGAAAGTGGTCAATACGTTCCTGACGGCTTCACATTGCCTGATGCCAGTGAACTTTTGCCTAAGGAGATTCCATGTCATTATTGTTCAAATGGAAAAGAAGAATGCACCATGTGTGTGGGTGGAACAACGCTTCAATATAAAACAGATCCTTACGGAGGATATGGCAGCTATGCAGAAGTTAAATGTCCTAAATGTGGCGGCGTAGGGTGGGTTCGATGTTCATTCTGTTTTGGTGACGGGACAATTTTAGTACTAGAATAGTCATGAGGGACTTAAATGAAAGATATTTTTAATGTTGATGAAATAACATTTGGTGAAAGACTTGAGAATACAGATTATTTTCAAAGAAAGGCTGTATATGGTATTGTAATAAGCAGTGAGGGTAAAATAGCAACAATTGAGACACCAGGTGGCTTTTTTCTGCCGGGAGGCGGAATCGAAAACAACGAAAGCCATGAAATGTGCCTAAAAAGAGAATTTCTTGAGGAAACAGGTTATGAGATTACTGTTGGAAATTATATAGGCAGGTCGTCCATGTATCATATAGCAAAAAATTACAAATACATGCATGGCATAGGTTTTTTTTACTTTGCAGATTTATATTTTAGGAAAAATAATGGCATAGAGAAGGATCATAAATTGATTTGGTTAGAGCCATCTGAATGTATCAATGGTTTGTTTTTTAAACATCAGTCATGGGCAACAGCAAAAGCCATGAACATTAAGGGATTAACTGTATAAAGCTTTAATAAGAGAAATCACAGACATTTGTGTAGTAATTATATTCAAACAAAATGTATAAGGATGAAAGTGAGGAAATAGTCAATGTTTAGAGAAATGAGAAGAAACAAACAATTATTATCAATGGAGGACACAATATCTGTAATGGACAGATGCACAAATGGAGTTCTGGCATGTTTAGGAGATGATGATTATCCATATGCAGTTCCAGTTAGCTATGTCTATTTCAACGAGAAAATTTATTTCCATTCAGCAAAGGCAGGACATAAAATAGATGCAGTTGCCAAGAACCCAAAGGTATCTTTTTCGGTAATAGATGAAGATGCCATAGTAAGCAAAGAATACACTTCATATTTTCGCAGTGTTATTGCCTTTGGAAAAGCAAGAATTGCAGAAGGTGATGAACGTATTGAAGCTTTTAAAGCTTTAGTTGAAAAGTATTCAGGAGATCAGCCTGAAGAAGCCAAACTTAAAGAAATAATGGGATGTATGCACTCTTATATTTTTGCAATTGATGTGGAGCACATAACCGGCAAAGAGGCCATTGAATACGTCAGAGCAAAAAGTAAATAATTTACCCCAAAAACGGAGATGCAATTCAAGAGATGTAAGTTCACAGTATGGTGAATCAAACTATGCCATAGGGGACGGTTCGAGGCCATTTAAACTAGCAGGAGGTGTAATATTAAGGTAAATATTAAGTATAAAATTGTAATATTAATTTCAATATTGATTCTGGTACTTGTGTTAAATTTTATTAACTCATTTACAGGAAATCCTGTTTCTGCATTTATTGCATATGGCAAAATAAAAGATTATGCTGAAGCAAACTATAATGACATGGATTTGGAAATATCAGAAGTTAAGTACAATTTTAAAAACAGTGAATATGGTTGCCATGTGCAATCAAGAAAAAGCGAGGATACAAAATTTTATATAGGTTATAGTCATGGCAGAGTCAGCGACGATTATGAATATGAAGTTGCAAATCGTTTTACAACATATCGCCGTCTGAGTAAAGACTTTAATGATATGGTTACAAACATCATTGAAAAAGAATATCCCTATGAAACAACATTAATCATAGGCGATTTGCTTGGTGATACTCAAAAGCTTACTCAGGATGTACCACTTAACCTGAAAGATGTGCCGCTTCAGTTGTCATTGACTGTGAATATATTAAGTGATATTCGAAATGAGGAACAATTGTCAGCACTACTTTTGGAACTTCATAAGCTTTTGCTTAGTAAGGATATTAAAATAGACCAATATACTATTCGACTTGAGGAACCAATGCCGGAAGAGAGCAAGCCAGGGAGCGGCAACAATCTATACTTAGTTGACTTTCCTGCAAAAAATATTACTGGTGACAAAGAAGCGCTTACAAATGATATTAGGAAACATCAATTAGAATCAAACATAAATGAAAAAAAGTAAGTCCATGTGGACGGTACAAAAAACAGCACTAGCTTTTAGTGTTGTTTTTATTGCTGTAAATATAAGGGTCACGAATCGTCCCCAATGGACCTTGGAAATTTTTTCATGTAATCCTTATGGAACATTATCTAAATGATGTCGTCTAATAGATTATGACATGCATGCATAATCATTTAAAAGGAGATTTTATGAAAAAGTTACATTTAATTATATTGGCATTAGTCCTTGTATTTAGTTTTACAGGATGTCAATCAAAAGGTGCGGATACAAGACCAGTAGAAAATAACAATCTTGAGGGAGACCTTGAGAGTATCTTAGATAAGATATATGAAACAGCAGATGTTGAAGATTCAGTCAAAGATTATATTGAAAATGGTTTACAAACCACAGTAATTACTGCAGAAAATGCAAAGTATTATCTTGGTAAAGAAGGTATAGAATTTGAAGAAGCCATAGCTTCTGAACCTTTGATTAATGTTCACGCATACTCTTTATGCTTAGTTAGAGTAAAGGAAGGAGCAGACGTTGAAAAAATAAAGTCAGATATTAAAGAAAATGCAGATCCCAACAAGTGGATATGCGTAGGGGTAGATCCTAACAATGTTATTGTTGACAATGTTGGGGATGTAGTAATTCTTATTATGAGTGATGAGGACGGAAGCGCTTTACATGATGCATTCCTTCAATTAAAGGAAAAATAAATGTTATTCTCGAGTATTAGCTTTATATACTACTTTTTGCCGATAGTCATAATGCTATACTTTATAGTGCCATTTAAGTTTAAAAACTTAGTAGTACTGGTTTCTAGTTTGTTTTTCTACTTTTATGGAGAGCCTTTATATTCAATATTGATACTAATATCATCTTTATCGGGATATCTTCATGGATTGTGGATTGATAAGTCAAGAAAGAGCAGATATGCGAAATTACCGCTTATCTGCTCCATTATTTTTAGTATAGGCATTTTACTATATTTCAAGTATGCTGATTTTTTTATTGAAAATGTAAATTGGTTTTTTAATTTAAACATTGCGCCTTTAAAAGTAGTTCTTCCTATAGGTATCAGTTTTTATACCTTTCAGATTTTATCCTATACTATAGATGTTTATAAAGGCAATGCAAAGGTTCAGAAAAATTTCTTCAGTTTTGCTGCTTATGTATCTTTGTTTCCACAGCTTATAGCAGGACCTATAGTGAGATATACGACAGTTGAACAGGAATTGTCAACGCGCAGTCATACAGCTGAAAATTTTGCCTATGGAGTTAGTCGCTTTATAATAGGTCTGTCTAAGAAGGTGCTGATTGCTAACACATTAGGGGAACTGGGGCGGATATTTTCCAATTTAGACGAGAGAACAATTTTATTTTATTGGATTGCAGCAATATCATTTATGCTTCAAATTTATTATGATTTTTCTGGCTATAGTGACATGGCTATAGGTCTTGGTCGTATTTTTGGATTTCACTTTCTTGAAAATTTCAACTATCCCTTTATATCCAGGAGCATTTCGGAATTTTGGAGAAGGTGGCACATATCTCTAGGTACTTGGTTTAGAGATTACCTGTATATAACCATGGGCGGGAATCGTGTAAAAACTGTCAAGTGGATTAGAAATGTAATTGTAGTGTGGTTTTTGACAGGCTTTTGGCATGGGGCTGATTGGAACTTTATTGTCTGGGGATTGTATTTTGGAGTTTTTCTAATTCTTGAAAAGTTTCTTTTTAATACAATTTTAAGTAAGTTACCCGCTGTTATAGGTCATATATATACCTTGTTTTTTGTGATAATCAGTTTTGTAATATTTAATGCAGGTAATATGATTGAGTGTATTGAAAGTATAAAGGGAATGTTTGGTTTTTTAAGTATACCATTATGCAATGCTGAGACAATTTATTATTTAAGCAGCTATGGGTTTATGCTTATTATTGCTGCTTTTGGAGCAACTCCTTTAACTATTAAAGTAATAGAAAAGATAAAATACAGTAAAAAGGGTGAATTTATCATATATGTTTTAGAACCCATTGTTCTTGTGTCTTTGCTGTTATTAATTACCGGTTACTTAGTTGATGGCTCCTTTAATCCATTTTTGTACTTTAGATTTTAATTGAGGTTACCATGAAAAATAATATAAAAAATATAGTAGTTGTTGTCAGCTTTATTATGATAATTTGGGGTTTTATGTTTGCAAATATTTTAATTCCTGACAATGAATTTTCCTTCAGTGAAAGGCGAAGGCTCATTACATTTCCAAATTATTCTCTTCAAAAGCTTTTAAGTGGAGAATTTGTTGATGAATTTGAAAAATATTCTTTAGATCAGTTTATATTTCGTGATGCTTTCAGAGGATTAAAGGCAATGGGCAAATACTATTTATTTAATCAAAAAGACAATAACAATATGTATATAATAAACGGAATAATTGAGAAAATGGAATATAAGCTGGATGAAAAGTCTATAGTTAATGCAGCTGAAAAACTAAATGAAGTATATGAAAAATATCTTAAGGGTAAAAATGTGAACTATGCCATAGTTCCGGACAAGAGTTATTTTATTGCTGATGAAAATGGCTATTTAACAATAAACTATGACAGGATGCTGGAATTAATGGAACAAAATACTCGAAACATGAAATATATTGATTTGTTTGCAGCGCTTTCTATAGAAGACTATTACAAGACTGATATTCACTGGAGACAGGAAAAAATTATTAAAATTGCTGATTTGTTGTTAAATGAAATGGGAAATGATTCAAAGTCATCCGGTTCTTATATTGAGCATAAGCTTTATCCGTTTTACGGTTCTTATTATGGGCACGCTGCACTAAAATTACAGCCGGATAATATGTTTTATGTAACTAACAGTATAATTGAAAATGCTGTAGTATTTGATCATCAGTCAAATACATTCAGAAAGGTATACAACTTAGAGATGTTTGATGGAATGGATCCTTACGATGTATTTTTATCTGGTGCTAAGCCCTTAATCACTATTTACAATGAAGAATGCAAAAATGACAAAGAACTGCTTTTATTTCGTGATTCCTTTGGAAGCAGCATAGCTCCACTGATGCTTGAAGGATATTCTAAAATTACATTAATTGATTTAAGGTATATATCAACAGATTTATTAGGTAATTATATAGATTTTTCACAAGATCAGGATGTGCTGTTTTTATATAACACGCGTATTTTAAACAACAGCTCAACGCTGAAATAACCACATGGGGCGGTTTTGGTGACTAATCAGAACCGCCTCCTATACTATTATCATTTATTTTTCTCCTATTACTTATTGTAAAATACTACTAATATTAGTACAATAGAGACAATAATTATATATAAACAAGGAATAGGTAATTTTATATGGGAAAATTAAAAAATATTAGAACTGGCAGATTATTAATCAGAACACTTGAAATGAAAGATAAGGAAGCGTTCTTCAAATACCGTTCACTGCCTGAAATATATCAATATCAATCATGGAGACCAATAAACATTAGCGAAATTGAAGAATTTATAAATAAAAATATTTCTGTTTGTGTGAATACAGCAAATTCATGGCTGCAGTTGGCTGTATGCTTGAAAGAAGGCCAAATGATTGGTGATATTGGAATTCATTTTATGGATGATGATTACCAGGTTGAAATAGGTTATACACTTTCTCCTGAATATCAGGGTAATGGGTACGCACAAGAAGCGGTAAAAGCTGTAATTGATTATTCTTTTATTGAATTGAAGAAACATAGAGTTACAGCATCTGTTGACCCCGACAATATAAAATCAATAAAGCTACTTGAAAAAATCGGATTTAGAAAAGAAGCGCATTTTATAAAAAGTTTTAATATGAACAACCAGTGGTATGATGATTGCATTTATGCGATATTAGAAGACGAATGGAAACCATTTTAATACCATTGGTACAGTTTCTGTAAAATTGCAGAGATGAAATAAATTGGGGGTGAATTATGAATATAGAAATTAGAGAGAGAAACGTTAATGATGTAAATGAGTTTTGTGAGTTTCTGCCTAAATTAGATGATGAAGCAGAATTCATGCTTTTTGAAAAAGGGGAACGTAATATCAGCAAGGAAAGAATTCAAAAGAATATTGAATCTGTTATTAATGATGGCGACATGTGCTATGTGGCATTAACTAATGGTAAAATAATAGGTTATATAATTGCAGTCAGAGAAAGTTTTATTAGAACCAATCATGTTGCTGTTGTAGTAGCTGGTATTTTAGAAGAATATTGCAGTAAGGGAATTGGTTATTTACTGCTTCAGAATATTATAGAATGGGCAAGTGCTAATAAAGTAAAGAGACTTGAATTAACCGTGATAACAGAAAATGAAAGAGCAATAAATCTATATAAGAAATGTGGCTTTGAAGTTGAAGGTACGAGAAAAGCGGCAACATTAAAAAATGGCAGGTATTATGATGAGTTTTATATGGCAAAAATTTTAGAAGGATAATGTTACATATGGTCAAGGAGAACCGTCCCCTGTGACCACCCAGTGACCTTTGGGAGGTTGATAAAGATGAAGTTCATTAAGGATTTATACGTAAGATTGTTATTCATGTTTGATTATCCATATATATCAAAGGAGCTTTTAAATGAAATAAAAGGTCCTATATTGCTGCATATAAGTGATACACCTGTAGATATCTATGGCTATATTTTTAGAATAATTGAAATTTTAAAGCCTCAATATATTGTACATACAGGAGATATGGCTGATAATATTAAGCTGGAGATATATAAGTATAAAATGGACAGCTACTGTAAAGGTGTTGCAAAACTTATAGACGGTATAGAGAAGAATAAATTCTCAAAAATCTATTATGTATTGGGTAACCATGATGATTATGAAACAGTTAGCAATTTGACTAATATAGGAATAATTCTCAAGGATGGTATCTTGACTATAGATGGTTGCACCTTCTCTGTCAGTCATTATTATAAGGAAAATTTAAATGATGTGGATTTTAATCTTTACGGACACAGCTTTGAACCTAGTCATTATAAAAAAGGTGCAACTGTAGGTCTCAATGGAATATTGAACATCAATATAATCGATTTGTCTAATAAAAGGGTGTTTCAGTTAGATTATCCTTCAGGTACAGATACATCAAGAGGAATGAAATTAAAAAGGATTGGTTTATAGCAGAAAGGGGAGATATTCATGCTGTTATTTAGGATGGGACCGAGGTATTTGTTTATTAGAACAGAAAATATTGATGAAATCACAAGATTTTTAGAGTCAAAACTGAGTGGTGAAGAAACAGATTTCCAAAAAGGGTTTGAGAATGCAACCGAAAATTGTACTTTATGTTTCATAACAGATATAAATATTGAAAAAACCTGTATAGAGGATGCCAAAAAAATTGTGCTGATTCGCGATGTTGCTTCGGTAATATTATCTACAATTATTAACAGTCATGCATGTAATCTTTTACAAAAGATCGACATGGGTCCTTCATCAATAGTTATGCGTATAGCTGGCAATGAACAAAAATTAATTGATCAACTAAAGATTGTTTTTGATGGTAAGGAGGTTGATTGGATAGACGGCATTAGGATAGGAGAAAAAGATGATACTATCTTAGCTTTTACCAATAAGTCAATCAGCGATACAATTTCGTCATCTGATTTCCTGAATACAAAACTTTTAATTCCGCATCCGATCACTGAAGTTCATGGAAGACTGAGGGTAGAAGGACTGAGGTATATTACTCAAAACTTAAATGACAGTCAGTGGTATGAGCTTAGAATTAATATATATGATTCTTATGGAAAATATAAGGAACACTATGACAGACTCATGTTTATAATGTCTAAACTGGAAATAGGGATGATTTTAGGAGAAAGCTGGACTAAGGACCATGCTGTGCTTCTGTACTCAGTCTTGACATATCAGGTGAGGTTGTTTACATTTTTAACCCCGCAGGAAATTAAAATGATTTTAATGGCGCTGGAATATTCAGTTGATGGTAAGAGGTTGGTTGATTTTGACGTATACTATAATAATCATAAATTATACTGGTATGATGTTATTAAAACTAAGGGAAGAAAAAGTAAGCCGGAAGAAGCAAAAGCATGCAGACAAAATTTGTATCAAAAGCTTAAGCCAGAGTATATTGAGACTTTAGAGCTTATGGAAAAATCCATTATTCAAAATTCAAAATAGTCATAGGGAGTCATAAGGGACGGTTCTAAATGGACAGAGAGAACCGTCCCCTATGACCGCTGGAAGCAAGGAGGTGAAGTTTTGTATTTTGAGTACGACAACAAGGAAATTGAATTCTTAAAAAGCCGTGACAAACTGCTTGGGGCGGCAATTGATCAGATTGGACATATATACAGGGCAGTTGACAATGACATGTTTTCGTCCATAGTTCATCACATTATCGGCCAACAAATATCCACCCGGGCCCAAGTGACCATATGGCAGAGGCTAAGAGATAGAATTGGAGATATCAATGCTGACAATATTTATTTTCTTGAATTAAATGAACTGCAAAAACTTGGTATGACGTTCAAAAAAGCAGAGTATATCAAAGACTTTGCAGATAAGGTAAGAAATAAAGAGTTTGACGTTAATACGCTTAATGATCTGTCAGATGAAGAGATTATCAAAAAACTTTCCTCTTTGAAAGGTATTGGTGTATGGACTGCTGAAATGATTATGATATTTTGTTTACAGCGTCCTGATGTAGTGAGCTTTGGAGACCTGGCAATTCACCGTGGTATGCGGATGCTTTATCATCACAGAAACATTGACAGAAAAAAGTTTGAGAAGTACAAAAAACGCTATTCGCCTTACGGTACAGTGGCAAGTCTTTATCTCTGGGCAATTGCAGGAGGTGCAATACCACAAATGCTGGATTATGCACCAAAAAAGAAAAAAGAGTTGGCAAGGAAATAACGAGTGGAACAAATGGCAGGCTTGTAGGTATGAAGGTGGTATCCACATGAAAATGGCTCTTCTGGAGCTTGAAAATAGTATTTTTAAAGGAGAATTTTATGGATGGTTTCACAAAAGAGGAGCTGGAAAAAGCTATTCCAACAATTGCCTCTATGATTAGGAGGTCCGAGAAAGTACAGCCTAAATTTAAAGAAGGTACTCCTCAGGCAACTCTTACCAGGAATAGGGTTAAAGCTCTATACATATCATCGTCATTAATATCAAGAGAGTTAGGTGATTCTTTAGAAGATAATTTCTCCAAAGAAGATTTAGAAAAAGCAATTCCACCTATAACCTCAACAATCAGCAAGTGCGAAAAAGCACAGGAAAAGTTAAAAGAAGGTACTCCTCAATTGTCACTTACGAAGAATATGATAAAGTCACTGTATATATCATTATCATTGATAACAAAGGAATTAATCAAACCCTAAATGCTGTCCATTATGTCCTCTCAATCCTCATTGTTCAATGAGGATAATATATATATTAGTTTACTAATGTCTATATTACATAAAAATAAATTGTAAAATTCTATGATCTAATATTTGTTTGACTTGGTGCAAATTTTATATTAAAATTGAATTAATTAAATATCAATCTCAGGTGCCCATTAGGGAGAATAGGGAAGACGGTGAGAGTCCGTTACGTACCCAACACTGTGAAGATGAGTCCTTTGCCGTACCACTGGCATATGCCGGGAAGGGGCAAAAGGATGCTTGAGTCTGAGTCAGGAGACCTGCCTGGGAAGAAAAAGTCTTTCATTTACTGAAAGCATCGTGATGACGGAAAAGTCCCGACCATATATTATTATGGCGGGACTTTATTTTTTTATTAATTGGAGGAGTAAAAATGAACAATGGATTTTGCAAACATTTAAACATTAAGAACATGAGTGAAAAAGAACTGGAGCTGAGACTAAATGAAATCATATCAGGTATTAAAAAGACTGATTTTAACTCAGCTAAAGAAATGCAGGAGAGACTTGATGGTAAGATAAAACCTACCAGGAGTCTTGGAGTGCTTGAGGACATTGCTGTTCAGCTGGCAGGAATACAACGAACTGCATATCCTGAAATTAAGGGAAAGGCAGTTCTATTAATGGCCGGAGACCATGGTGTTGTAAAGGAAGGGGTTAGCGCAGCTCCACAGGAAATAACTGCACAATTGTTCAACAGTTACTTAAGTGGAGGCGGTGGAATCAATGTGTTGACTAATCATGCAGGAGCAGACCTTGTATGTACCGATTTAGGTATATCTCGTCCTATTAATCCACCAGAACTTATGGCTAACCGCATAAAAAACGGAACAGATAATATTGCAGAAGGCCCAGCCATGACAAGAGAAGAAGCTCTTAGAAGCTTATTGACTGGTGCTATGGTTGCATCAAATGTAATTGAGTCTGGAAAAAACATTTTAGCAACAGGAGAAGTTGGAATCGGAAATACAACTCCAAGTGCAGCTTTAATTACAGTTTTCACAGGCTGCAGTGTTGAAGAAGCTACAGGCAGCGGAACAGGTTTGAAAAATGATGCTCTAAAACATAAACATGTGATAATAAAAAAAGCGATTAATATAAATAATCCTAATCCTGATGACCCAATAGATGTATTGTCTAAAATAGGCGGATTAGAAATTGCTGCAATGGCAGGTGCAATTTTAGAAGCAGCAAAACAAGAAGTACCAACAATATTAGATGGCATCATTTCTTCTGCAGCAGCTCTTGTAGCTGCAAAACTAAATCCTTTTTCCATTGAATATATGATATCTTCTCATTCTTCAGAAGAAAAAGGTGAATTAATAGCTTTAAAACACATTGGTATTGAGCCAAGATTATTTTTAAACATGAGATTAGGAGAAGGCACAGGTGCAGCACTTATGTTTCCAATGGTTGAAGCAGCTTTGAAAATTGCTGATGAAATGGCTACATTTGAAACTTCGGGTGTAAGTACAGGAGATTTTTAACTCTTATAAAGGTGTGGTGATTTCTAATGTATTTATTGGGTATAATCAGTATATGAAGATATAACTTAATAAATTTAAATTAATGAGGAGAAATCGGCATGACAAATATAGATAAAGTCAGCAATAAAATAAAATTGTCACCGGAACAGCACCAAGAACTGCTAAGCACATTAAAAGTGCGTTTTGAAAAAAATATGAAACGCCATAGGAGTATTGAATGGTCAAAGGTGCAAGAAAAACTTGAAATTTATTCTGAAAATCTCTGGTCACTTTATGAAATGGAAAGAACCGGCGGTGAACCGGATGTAGTTGGTCATGATAAAAATACGGATGAATACATTTTTTATGATTGCTCAGCAGAAAGCCCAAAAGGCCGCAGAAGTATATGTTACGACCGTGAGGCACTTGAGTCAAGGAAAGAACATAAACCTGAAAATAATGCTGTTGATATGGCTGATGATATGGGTATTGAGTTGTTAACTGAGGAACAATACAGGGAGTTGCAGAAACTTGGCAGTTTTGATGTTAAGACGTCAAGCTGGATCAGAACACCTGAAAATATCAGGAAACTCGGTGGAGCATTGTTTTGTGATCGCCGCTATGACACTGTTTTTGTGTATCACAATGGAGCAGAATCTTACTATGGTGTCAGAGGCTTTCGTGGCTCACTAAGGGTATAAATAAGTCATAGGGAAGTCATAGGGGACGGTTCTCAGTGACCAATTAAAAATCTAATTTTCTTTAGTAAAATACCATTAAATATTTATTGAAAATATTAATGGTATTTTTTTATGTCTAGAACTCGCAACATTTCGTACATAATTTTTAATTATCTCCACTTTAATTATAACATATAAAAAAATATAAGTGTAGTCTGTTTGTTATTTTTTGATAATGCTATAATGGGGATTATTGCAGAAGCAAGAGGCAATAATACAATGAATAGCTAGTAAAATTAGTGTTAAAAAATATTCAATACTCTAATATAGTTTTATGGAGGACAATCAAAATATCAATAGTAAGGCCAAAGGAGGTAGTCATATGAGTTCATATGTTCTTGGGTTTAAGGATATTGACAAAACAAAAATCATGTCTGTTGGTGGTAAGGGAGCAAACCTTGGGGAACTATCCAGGACTGAAGGCATACGCGTGCCAGAGGGTTTTTGTGTTTCTACTGATGCATTTAAAAGAATCATTGGAGAAACGCCGTCTATTAAGGAACTGCTTGATCGGTTATCGCTTCTAAAATTAGAAGACAGGGATAAAATCAATAAAATCAGTGCTGAGATTCGAAGGCTCATAGAAGATGCAGTCATCCCAGAAGAAATTGAAGAAGAAATCACCAGCGTTCTCTTAAGTTTTGGAGAAGAAAATGCATATGCAGTACGTTCAAGCGCAACGGCAGAGGATTTGCCCACAGCTTCCTTTGCAGGCCAGCAGAACACGTATCTTAACATTATGGGAAAGGATTCAATCATAAAGCATATCAGCATATGCTGGGCCTCTCTGTTTACTAAGAGAGCAGTAATTTATCGCATTCAAAATGGCTTCGACCACAGCAAAGTCTATTTGTCTGTGGTTGTTCAGAAGATGGTATTCCCACAGGCTGCAGGAATTTTGTTTACAGCTGATCCTGTTACCTCTAACAGAAAGATTTTATCCATTGATGCCAGCTTCGGACTTGGTGAAGCCTTAGTCTCCGGGATAGTTAATGCTGACAACTACAAGGTACAAGACGGAAAGATTATCAATAAGAATATATCAAACAAGAAAATGGCTGTTTATTCCTCAAAGGATGGTGGTATTTTTGTACAGGAGATTTTGCCTGAGCAGCAGAACAAGCAAGCACTGACAGATGATCAGATATTGCAGCTTGAAAATATTGGCAGGATGATTGAAGAACATTTTGCTTACCCTCAGGACATTGAATGGTGTTTGGCTGATGAAACATTTTACATTGTTCAGAGCCGACCGATCACAACCTTGTATCCCATCCCGGAAGCAAAGACTAAGGAAAAACATGTATACCTATCTGTCGGTCATCAGCAAATGATGACAGATCCTTTGAAGCCCTTGGGAATATCTTTGTTTTGTTTAACATCTTTTGGACCCAGGTATAAAGCCGGTGGAAGGCTGTTCGTTGATGTTACTCAGATTCTGGCTTCACCTGATACCAGAGATGCTTTATTAAACAGCATGGGTCAACACGATCCTCTTATGAAAGATGCACTTATGACCATAATAAAGCAAGACTTTATAAAGTCTCTAACAGATGAAAAGAAAGAGCTGAGTTCTGTTAATAACAATAAAGACAGATTGCCGGAAGATTTTCACTCGAAAGTTGATGATCCGAAAATTGTACAGGAGTTGATAATAAGCAGTCAATCATCTTTAAAAGAATTGAAACAAAACATCCAAAATAAATCAGGTGTGGAATTAATTGATTTCATTCTGGAAGATATACAAAAATTAAAGAAAATTATATTTGACCCCCAAAGTTCAGCTGTGCTAATGACTGCATTAGATGCTTTAACATGGATCAATGAAAAAATGTATGATTGGCTAGGTGAAAAAAACACAGCTGACATTCTTTCTCAATCTGTACCCAACAACATAACTGCAGAAATGGGTTTGTCTATATTGGATGTTGCAGATGTAATTCGTCCGTATCCGGAAATAATTGATTATTTACAGCGTAATAAAGATGATGAATTTTTGGAGAAAATTGTTAAATTTAATGGAGGTCAGAAAGTAAGAGATGCTATTTATGATTTTATTATCAAGTACGGAATGAGGTGTGCTGGAGAAATTGATATTACTAATACCCGTTGGAACGAAAATCCAGCATCACTGATTCCAATGATTTTAAATAACATCAAAAACTTTGAGCCTGATGAAAGCAAGAAAAAATTCGAAAATGGGAGACAGGAGGCTCTTAATAAAGAACAGGAATTATTAGATAAATTGAAGCAATTGCCGGATGGCGTACAAAAAGTCAAAGAAACAAGAAGAGTGATTGGCATACTAAGAAATTTCACAGGATATAGGGAATATCCAAAATACAGCATAGTCAGCCGTTACTTTGTCTACAAGCAGGCTTTAATGAAAGAAGCTGAACAACTGGTGATAATCGGTGTTATTAATGAAAAAGAAGACATATATTATCTCACTATTGAAGAACTTCGCGAAGTTGTGGGCACAAACAAACTGGATTACCAAATTATTATAAACAGAAAAGAAGAGTACAAATTATATGAAAAATTAACTCCTCCCCGAGTTATAACCTCCGATGGTGAAATAGTTACCGGTGAATATAAACGGGAAAATATTCCGGATAATGCTATTGTAGGTCTATCGGTTTCTTCCGGAGTTATAGAGGGAAGAGCACGTGTTATTTTAAATATGGAAGATGCAAATCTGGAAGCAGGAGATATATTAGTTACCAAATTTACTGATCCTAGCTGGACACCGTTATTTGTATCCGTAAAGGGCTTGGTTACCGAAGTTGGCGGACTTATGACCCATGGAGCAGTTATAGCACGAGAGTATGGATTGCCGGCAGTTGTGGGAGTAGAAAATGCAACCAAACTCATAAAAGATGGACAGCACATTCGCGTAAACGGAACAGAAGGATATATTGAAATACTATAATTCATAGTCTCTATCTTAGAGACTATGAATTATCACATAGGAAATGTTGGTTAATAATTAAGTAAATACTGACTTTGAATAGCCACTCATTATAATTAATGAGTGGCTATTTCTATGAACTCATTCGTGATAATGAATAGACAATAAGGTTATTTTCATTCATGATGATGTTGTATGAACGGCGTATATGCTGAAACAAAAAGCGCCTGAGAAAGGAGTTATTATGCGAAAATTGTTTTTGTTTTTTATTCTAATATTAGCACTTTGTGCTTGCAGCAGTAAAGGTACTACAAAATCTCCAACTGCTAAGCCGCAGGACGAACTTGGGAGCAATTCTTCCAATCCGAACAATGCAGCCAATCCTGCAAAACCGAGCGATTCAGCAGTCTATAACTGGCTTATTACAACATCTGATACCAAAAAAACAGCTTTGAATGTTCCTTCAACAGGTAAGTCAATTTATATTAAAGTTACTCTTTACTTTGTTGCATGGAAAAACGGAGG
Source organism: Sedimentibacter sp. B4 (assembly GCF_000309315.1). Classification (NCBI taxonomy): domain Bacteria; kingdom Bacillati; phylum Bacillota; class Tissierellia; genus Sedimentibacter; species Sedimentibacter sp. B4. Next base: position 62,975 of record NZ_CANG01000038.1, on the reverse strand, counting down.
AGAGGATATGTTCGGTGAATATGAAGGGCGTGCGCTGATTGCTTTTGATGGAGACATGAGTAAGCTGTCTTCCGGAGGTCTTTCATTCACTGGCGGGTTTATGGACGACAATATATGCGAAAACATTTCTTTTGAATTGTTACCGTACAATCAGGAGACTATTCAAGCAGAGGGATCTGAAGACATTGATCTGGCACCGCTGGCAAAGTTTGTGGGACAGTCAGAATTTATAACCGATGAGTATCTCATCAATCAACAAACATGGAAAGCTTTAGCAGATGGGGAGGTTAAGCTTGATATAAACAGCAGCTTTTCAGACGGGGAAAAATACCCCCAAGGATTTATTCTTAAAGCAGACAAAAGCACAGTCTTTGTTTCTGTTCCCACATTTACTGAGACATACAATCTTGACTATTTTATAGGAGAATTAATTAAGACAACTGATGAAATAAAACCTATGGATTGGTTCAGGGACACTGTGATAACACGTATGGAAGAACGCCTTGCCATGAGTGAGTCACAAGGCGAATCATCAGCACCAGATGTAGCGGATGAAAGTCAAGAATTGCCCCAAGGAGGTTTTTTTACAGATTCTGAAGGACATGAAGGTTTTGATCTGGATGGTGATGGAAAGCTTGATATGTGGTTTGATGATGAAGGAAATGTGTGGGGTGATTTTGACAATGACGGAAATTTTGAACCTGCTCCAGAAGGTGAATTTAGCGAGGGCGCATTAAATTGACGAATGTAGTATAAGTAATATTTTGATTAAATTGTTACCATTGAAACCCCAAAACATTTAAACTATTACAGAATACTTATGATTTAATTGGAAATAATGTCTTTGGAGGTGTTCTACTATGATATCACGTAAATCGGTAATTACTTTCGGTATGGTTGCAATTCCCATTGGAATGTACACAACCACACAAGACAATGACATTCATTTCAATCAGCTTCATAAGGAAGACAATAGCCGCATAAGGTACAAGAAAACCTGTGCCCATTGCGGCAAGGAGATCAATACAAAAGATATTGTAAAGGGATTTGAGTATGATGAGGACAAGTATGTTGTCATCACAGAGGAAGAGATTGAAAAAATCAAGACGGAAAAAGAAAAGTCTATTCAGATTCTGCACTTCGCCCAATTAGATCAGATTTCTCCGGTATATTATGACAAAACATATCAAGCCGCACCGGAGGCCGGTGGCGAAAAAGCTTTTGAGCTGCTTCGTTCTGCATTGATGGCTGAACAGAAAATAGCAATAGGTAAGACTGTCATGGGAACAAAAGACACACTGATGGCAATCATTCCTCGGGAGGACGGAATCCTCGTTTCTACAATGTTCTATGCAGATGACATCAAAGAACTTCAAAAACAGTATACTAAACCAGATGTATCCGAACAGGAGCTTAATATGGCAAAGATGCTGATCAATTCAATGGATACACCATTTGACCCTTCAAAATATACAGACGAATACCAGTCCAGACTTCGTTCTCTCATAGAGACAAAAATTTCCGGAAAAGAAATTGTTGCAGCAGAGCCAGGCAATACAGGCAAGGTAATCGACCTAATGGAAGCCCTGAAGGCCAGTGTTGAGAAAGCTAAGAAAGACAAGGAATCGGCTTGATAACGACTGCAGGACTGAACGAATATAACGTAAAGAGAAATTTTGAGAGAACACTGGAGCCGGAGGGTAAAAAAGAAGATTCAGAAGAAGGTCTTAAATTTGTCATCCAGCACCACATGGCCCGCAGAGATCACTATGATTTGCGTCTGGAATGGAACGGTGTTCTTTTGAGCTGGGCAGTTCCAAAGGGTCCTTCTTATGACACCCGTGATAAGAGGCTTGCTGTACAAGTTGAAGACCATCCCCTGGAATACAGGAATTTTGAAGGTACTATTCCTAAGGGAGAATATGGAGGCGGAGTGGTCATGCTATGGGATGAAGGATTATGGGAACCTTACGGGAATGTTGAAGAAAACCTCAGAGAAGGCATGCTGAAGTTTGTTCTGAAAGGAAGACGGCTTAAGGGAAAGTGGGCTTTAGTAAGACTGAAAGCAAAAGAAGGGGATACTAAGGATAATTGGCTCTTTCTTAAGGAAAAAGATGAATATATAAAAACGGACGATGGAATATCCCAATATACAACCAGTATCAGGACAGGACGCAGTATGTTGGAAATTGAAACAGGGCAAGATGAAAAATTTACAAGGAACCCTTTCACAACAGCTGATGTACAGCTTGCCAAATTAGTTAAGACAGTTCCAGAGGGTGAGGATTGGCTTTATGAGATGAAATATGACGGTTATAGGATAGTTGCATTTGTAGAAGGCAACAGCGTCCGGCTGATGACCAGAAACAGCAATGATTATACGAAACGTTTTAATGATATTGCTTCGTCTCTTATTGACTGGGCTGCCGGAAGGGCAATGGTACTGGATGGTGAAGCAGTAATAACAGACGAGTCAGGAAAGACTGATTTTCAGGCATTGCAAAACTACTTGAAAAATCACAAGGCTAAAAGTCTCACATACATCGTGTTTGATCTACTTGCGTTGGATGGAGTGGATCTTCGAGGACATACCCTGATTGAAAGAAAAGAAATGCTTGAATCATTGATGAAAAATGCACCTGAAAATTTATACTACAGCCGTTATGTGAGAGGAAACGGAAAAGAAAGCTTTGCTGCTGTCTGTGAAGCAAGTATGGAGGGTATAGTGGGCAAAAAGGCTGATTCCGTCTACAGCGGAACAAGGAATGGTGACTGGATTAAACTGAAATGTGATAAGAGACAGGAATTCGTCATCGGAGGATATACTCTTACAGACAAAAAAGCCTATGGGGTAAGTTCACTTCTCCTTGGGGTTTATGAGGGTGAGGAATTAGTCTATGCAGGTCGTGCAGGCACAGGCATAAGTGAGAGTGACATGAAAGTACTTGAAGAAAAGTTTATGAACTTAAAGATGGATGATACGCCATTCAAGCTGGCTCCTAAATCCAGAAAAGATGAAATATTAACTTGGCTAAAACCTGAACTTGTAGCAGAAATAAAATTTGCCGAATGGACCGAAGAAAATCTATTGAGGCATGCAAGTTTCAAGGGGCTTAGGTCAGATAAAAATCCTAAGGACATAAAAAGAGAAAAAGCAGATGAAGATACACAGCTGCAAATTCAATCGCCTGTTACAGAAGTTGAGAAGACAATGGAAGCAGACTCAAACAGCTTAATGATTGAAGGAATAAAGATTACCAATCCCGACAAAATAATATTCGAAGACACGGAAATTACAAAAGCGGATGTGGTTCGGTACTACCAATTGGTTTCAGAGAGAATGCTTCCTTTTGTGAGACAAAGAATTCTAAGCATTGTTCGGTGTCCCAAAGGCGTATCACATACATGTTTCTATAAAAAGCATCCCGGCCCGGGCAGCAAAGGAATCATTACAATACCTATTTCAACAGGAAGCGGAGAAACTGAAGATTACTTTTATATTGAGAATCAATCCGGACTTATATCCGAAGTGCAAATGGGCACTTTGGAATTTCATACTTGGGGAAGCCGTGTTGACGAGCTTGAAAAACCGGATGTAATGGTATTTGATCTTGATCCGGATGAAGGAATGGAACTGAGCAGAGTCCGACAGGGTGTAGAGGATATAAGAAGTATTCTTACTGAACTTTCGCTTAATTCTTATCTCAAGACAAGCGGAGGCAAGGGATATCATGTAGTCATCCCTTTAAAACCTTCTGTTAACTGGGATGTATTCCATGACTTTGCAAGAGGAGTTGCCGAAGTGATGGAGAAGAAGTGGCCCGAACGCTACACAAGCAATGTCAGAAAATCAAAACGTACTGACAAAATATTTATCGACTGGATTCGAAACGGCAGAGGAGCTACAAGCATTGCTCCCTATTCTCTCAGAGCAAGAAAAGGCGGAAGAGTGTCCATGCCCATTGCTTGGCATGAACTTGACACCGTTGAACCGGATGGCATCAGCATGGTAGATGCACTTAAAAGAATTTCTGAAGATGACCCATGGAAAGATTTTTATCAAAATGACCAGATGCTTAAGTGAAGATGGTATTTTAATATATTCATGTATATGAACAAGCATTCAAATGAATGAGTAATCGATTGACATTGTTAAAAAAATCACCTATAATATTGATAGATTAGTAAAAATAAGCAATGGAGTGTTAACATGTCAAGACCCAGGAAATGCAGAAGAGTATGTTGTCTTCCTGACAGCAGCCAATACGGACCTTTGGATTCAAACCTAAACAATGAAAACATCATTAATATGACCCTTGATGAGTATGAAACTGTAAGACTCATTGATATAGAAGGATTTTCACAGGAAGAATGTGCAATTCGAATGAATGTAGCACGTACTACAGTACAGTGGGTATACAACGATGCAAGAAAAAAACTTGCTGACTCATTGGTTAACTGCAAAGTTTTAAAGATTGAAGGCGGAGAATACATGCTGTGCAACGGCGAGGAAAACTTCTGCAACAAGGGCTATTGCAAAAAAAGATGCGAACAAGGTGTGGAAAATTAATATATTAAAACAATGATTGTTGGAACAGAGAATAAAAAGAAGTATGAAATTTTAAGAGAACAGTATACCTTTCAAAATTGTAAGATAAAAATGTTAATTGTAAGAGAAATCGATATTTGGATTTCTCTGTTTTTATTATAATATATGCAGTTAGTGAATTAGAACAATGGAGATTCTAATCAGTGTAAACAATATTTGAAAAGGAGAGATAATGACATTTAGGCAGCATATTTGTTTATGCAATAACCATATATTGTTATAATAATACTTGTATTAAAATATATAATTAAAAAGGTGATTAGATGGATATTATATTGCTTATTAAATCAATACTGTTAGGTATTGTTGAAGGACTGACAGAGTTCTTGCCTGTGTCATCCACGGGGCACATTGTTATTTTTGAAAACATTATTAAATTTAAAGGAACTACACCAAGTTATGTTGAAATGTACACATATGTAATACAGCTTGGAGCCATACTTGCAGTCATAGTTCTTTACTGGAAAAAGATAAAAGACACTGTTGTTAACTTCTTTCCGCAGAAAATTGGTTACGATAAATCAGGATTTAAGTTTTGGTTTATGATATTTATTGCTTGCATTCCCGGAGGAATATTAGGAATTTTGTTGGATGATTTAGCTGAAGAATATCTGCTTTCTTCAATACCTGTAGCCATAACTTTGTTCCTTGGCGGCATATGGATGATTTATGCCGAGAATAAATTCAGGAAAGGCAGTGCAAAAAATAAAGAGTTAAGCGTTACTCCAAAACAGGCCTTGATAATTGGTTTGTTTCAATGCCTAGCCATAATACCTGGAATGTCTCGTTCAGCTTCAACAAATATTGGAGGATGGATAGCAGGACTTTCTACTGTTGCAGCAGCTGAGTTCTCTTTCTTTTTAGCAATACCTGTCATGGTCGGAATGAGCACATTAAAGATTGTAAAAATAGGGGGATTGTTTATATTAACTTCCTCTGAGATGATTTCTCTTGCAGTCGGGTTTATTGTTTCTTTTATTGTAGCTTTAATTGTAATCAATGGATTCATTTCATACTTAAAGAAAAAACCCATGAAGGTATTTGCTGTATACAGAATGATTTTTGCTGTCATTGTATTGCTGGCAGGGTATTTAGGAGCTTTTTAGAAATGGAATAAGTTAAGAATTTCTGCTGGTGATTAAGTAATAATTCAGAAACTGTGAAGAAAGTTACAATTGAAAAAACCTCCCATGATATAGAAAATCTAAGTCATGTTTGACACTTTACATGTTTAAAGATATAATTTCGAGTATAGAAAAATTGGGAGGAATAAGCAAATGATATCTTCTACAGCGGTAAAAATTATAAATATATTACCAGGTAAATTTTCCTCATTTATATCTAAAAAAGTTGTTGATAAATATCTTAAAAAATATGCAATCATAAACATAGAAGGAAGCGAAAACCTAAAGAACATAAAGACACCAACTATTTTTATATGTAATCATTTAAGCAATTCTGATGGATTAGTTTTAGAAAAGGCTTTAAAGGAGATTGACCCAACATTTGTTGCAGGTGTAAAGCTTTCAAGTAATACTTTGACAAGTATTGGGATAAATGTAATAAAGACTACAAACATAAAACCTGATACTGCTGATAGAGAAGGTCTTAAGAAGATTATTAAGCTTGTTAAGCAAGGGGAAAGCATTGTGATTTTTCCGGAAGGAACAAGAAGCAGGGTTGGCAGTCTGATAGAAGCAAAGAAAGGAATCCTTCTCATATCAAAAATGACAGGTGCTCCTATTGTACCTATTGGATTATACGGGACAGAAAAATTGATGCCAATAAATAAAGAAGATATGGGCTCGGAAACCTTTAATTATGCAGATGTCCATATCAATATCGGTAAACAATTTGAACTTCCCATGATAGAAACAGAGCAAAATAAAAAAGACTATGAAGATTTTGCCATAAAATATGCAATGAAGAAAATAGCAGGACTGCTACCTGAGAATTATAGAGGGGTATATAAATGAGCAGATTAAGTAAGCTGCTTGCTGTCCATTGGCTGTGCAAATCATACGAGGCTGTAGGCTGCTTATGGTCAGCACACAACACGGCTTACAATAGATGAATCATAACCATAAAAAACCTCCTATGATATATAATTTATCATAGAAGGTTTAATATCATAACTAATTTACAGACAATTTCATAGCGCTGTTTATTCAGATATACCAAAAGAATTAATTTTCTCTTCTATTCCGTCTCTTCTTATAGCACTTTTTTCTAAGTTGCGTGTATCGGTTCTAATAACGTCATAGAGGGCAGCACCAATCATTTCTCCTGCCTGTTGCAGTCTGTCCAAACTAATATTAATTTTGATTGTATCCTCTGGTTTATGATACCAAGGTTCCAAATTACCGTCTTCATCTCCCCAAATAAAGCATGCTGCAGGAATTCCTATTTCACCAAAATATCTGTGGTCTGATGATGAACCTTTACCTACCTCCAGAATGTTGTTGCCTAATCTCATTCCGGATGCCACTGCTGATTCTGTAACTAAGTTTGGCTGTCCGTTTGTTGTATCTGCATACAGTATGTTACAAGGGCCATGACTGGTTGCAATCATATCCATGTTAAAATTAGCAATGCTTTTGTCCAGCTCATTTTGAGAAAGATGTTCAACATAGTAATAAGAACCGTCTAATCCTATTTCCTCTGCACCGCATGCAATGAATCTTATTTCTTTATCAGTTGGATATGATTTTAAGATTCTTGCAAATTCTATCAACATTGCTGTACCGGATGCATTGTCATTTGCTCCGGGAGCGTGTGGAACACTGTCATAATGAGCTGTTATGTATACTATGCCTGTATTTGCTTTTAGTGGTTTTCTTGTAGCAATTACATTTTGTGACTCTGTCATTAATTCTGCCTTTATTGTAACTGTAACATCAGAATTTTTCATTGATTGAAAAATTACTTGTCCGTCCTCCAGGGATATGGATATATATGGAATTGTGCTTTTGTATTCTCCTAAAGTAGGATTTACGTTTCCCGGAGCGTTATTATACATAAGGACACCTATAGCACCTGCTTCGACAGCGTTCTGTGCTTTGATAGCAAATGAAACACTTCCTCTTTGTACAAATGCAATTTTTCCTTTAACATCAGCAGGAAAATCAGTTGCAGCTGCTCCCAGACCACAGTCTACCAGTTTGCCTGTTATACCGTCCAGATCAGTATACCCTGAGCCAGTTGCTGTATTCACCATAAAAAGTTTGTCCTTAAGAATGTCTACAGTCAATTCTGATACAACATTATTGATTTCAAAAGTTTGAACCTCAACGTCATATCCTAATTTCTCAAACTGTTTGCTGATATAATTTGCTGCTTGTCTCTCTTCTGCAGTTCCGGCTACCCTTGGACCAATTGTTTCACTTAAGTATTTAATGTGTTCAAGCGCTTTTCTGGAATCAATTCTAGCAAGCACTTTTTGGTCAAATGCTGTTGATGCATTTGTATTGATTGCGGCAAATGATGATATGGAAAATACCATCATAAAAACAAGGATCAAAGAAAGTATTCTACAACTTTTTTTTACCATATGTTTTTCTCCTTATTATATTTTTTTATCAGCTGATTTATGAGAGTATAACATAGGCTTATTGTTAAAAATTATCGAAAATTCTATTTAATCAAATATTTTTTTAATACAAATTATACGGAGTTATGACAGTAATAATTATTGTTTAAACCAGAAAAATTTATGTTATAATATTAATAAAATTTTAGAGGTTGTATTAATTATTAATTAGTCAATGATTTTGGGAATAACATATATTATAAAAATGGAGGGTAACATGAAAATTAGAACTTTTAAAGTTGAACAGTGGATGAACGATTATGAAAATGATGCAATCTATAACCTTGGTGAAACTTGTATTGATTCAATGACCTTGGGTGAATTAATAGAACTTTCAGGCCAAAATCCGGATAAATATTTAGCCTCACTAAAAGACAAAAGAATGACTTACAGCCACATTTACGGCTCTCCGGAACTGTTAGACGGCATATCAAGCTTGTATAAGAATATTGTACCCAGCCAGGTTATTCCTGCCCATGGTGCCGTTGGTGCAAATCATCAGGTTATAATGTCCATGATAGAACCTAAGGACAACATGATATCAGTAATGCCTACCTATCAGCAGCATTATTCAATTCCAGAGTCAATTGGAGCTGAAGTAAGAATTCTCCAACTGACACCGGAAAATAATTTTCTTCCTGATCTGAAAATTTTGAAAAGTCTGGTTGATGAAAAGACAAAGATGATCACAATAAACAATCCTGACAATCCAACAGGTTCATGGATTCCGGATGATGTTATGATGGGGATAGTTGAAATAGCAAGAAGCGTCAATGCATACATTTTGTCTGATGAAGTATACAGAGGAATTTCTGAAGATGGAAGTTACATGACTTCAATTGCTGATATATATGAAAAAGGAATTTCAGTAGGCAGCATGTCCAAGATATTCTCCCTTGCAGGGCTCAGAATGGGATGGATTGTATCAAGAAACGAAGAAGTAATAGAAGCATGCCGCAAAAGAAGAGATTACGATACAATAAGCTGCGGCGTATTGGATGATTTGTTTGCAAGTATGGCTCTTGCCAACAAGGAAAAAATATTTGAAAGAAACAGAAAAATATTGATCAAAAACAGGGAGATACTTGACCAGTGGGTGAATGAAACTCCGGAAGTAAGTTATATTAAACCTGTTGCAGGAACAACAGCTCTTGTATATTATAAGAAGGATATGCCATCATACGATTTGTGTGTGAGATTAATAAAAGAAAAAGGTGTTTTATTTACTCCAGGCTCATGTTTTGAAATGGAAGGCAGCGTAAGAATAGGTTATGCATTTGATTCCAAGACATTAAGAGAAGGTTTGGATAAGTTTACTGAATTTCTGAGAGAAATCTAGAAGCTAAAGAAACACTAATAACTAGAGTATAAAAGATTTTGTGAGGAATGTGATGCAAATAGAAAAAAATAAATGATTTAGAAAAACTTAAATGCCCTGTTTCAGATAAATGCGGAGGCTGCCAGTTGCAGCATTTCAGCTATGAGAAGCAATTGCTGGAAAAGCAGGAACAAGTAAATGCTCTTTTGGAGAAATTCTGCAAGGTGGAAGATATTATCGGAATGGAAAGTCCGTATTATTACCGAAATAAAGTCCATGCGGCATTTGATACAGACAAAAAGGGCAATGTCATATCAGGAGTATATGAGGCAGGGTCTCATAGGGTTGTTCCCATAGACAGCTGTTTAATAGAAGATCAGCCGGCAGATAATATTATTGTCACTATCCGAGGTATGCTTAAATCATTTAAGATAAGAACATACGATGAAGACAAAGGAATAGGACTGTTGAGGCATGTTTTGATAAGGACCGGTCACTTAAGCGGTGAAATAATGGTTGTACTGGTGCTTGCTTCTCATATATTTCCATCGAAAAATAATTTTATTAAAGCTCTTTTAAAAAAACATCCGGAAATAACAACAATAGTCATGAATGTGAACAGCAAAAAAACAAGCATGGTTCTTGGAGAAAGAGAACAAGTGCTGTACGGCAAAGGGTTTATAGAGGATACTTTATGCGGCAAAGTTTTTAGAATTTCACCAAAATCATTTTACCAGATAAATGCTGTTCAGACAGAGGTTTTATACGGAAAGGCAATTGAGCTGGCGGATTTAAAAGGAAAAGAAACAGTAATTGACGCATATTGCGGAATAGGAACCATAGGAATAATTGCCAGCAACCATGTTAATAAGGTAATAGGCGTTGAGGTTAACCGTGATGCTGTAAAAGATGCAATAACAAATGCTAAAAGAAATAAAGTAAATAATATTTATTTCTACAATCAGGACGCAGGTGAATTCATGAACCAAATGGCTGCAGAAAAGCAGTCAGTAGATGTTGTGTTCCTTGATCCACCAAGATCAGGAAGCACAGAAGAGTTTATGAACTCAATGATTTTACTGAATCCTAAAAAAGTGGTTTATATTTCATGCAATCCGGTAACTCTTGAAAGAGACCTGGCATACCTTGTAAAAAGAGGCTACGAAGTAAAAAAAGCAATCCCGGTAGACATGTTCCCCGGAACGGAGCACGTTGAGACGGTCTCGCTGATAGTCAGAAAAAACTAAATCGTATTTTATAAAACGCGCTATATTTTTGCGCGTTTTTTACTGTGCCAAGAATGGTAGCAACTAGTCGCTGAAAGTCCGATATGAGGGTTGAGGAGACAGATTTTGCGGCTATGATATTATTGGATTTTTTTATTGACAATGCGACCATGTGGTCATATAATGGTTGTATAGTAATGTGACCATGTGGTCACAAAAGTATGAAAGGACGTAAAAATGCCAAATACAGCTTTTTTCAATTTGTCAGAGGACAAAAGAAACTTAATTATTTCAGTAGCGATTGATGAGTTTGCCTCAGCAAATTATGACACAGCCAGCATTAATCAAATATGCAAGAAATCAAATATTGCTAAAGGAAGCTTCTACCAGTACTTTACGGACAAACTTGACCTTTATATCTATATAATGACTATAGCAATTGAAGAAAAGGTTAATTTTTTCACTACAATTTTAGAAAATTTTAAAACATTAACACTGCTGGAGCAAATTCGCTTACTGTTCATCAAAGGTATTGAATTTGCTAAAAAAAATCCACAATATGCTGCCTTAGGCGAACAGTTTTTAAAAGAGAGCAATGAACATGCTAAGCAGGCAGTAATTAAAGAGGGAGAAAAACGATCAGATATCATATTTGCTCAAATGATTGATTATGCAAAATTAAAAGGTGAAATTAACAGTGAGGTTGATACTCTGGCTTTAAGCATGATGTTGCAATCTCTTAATAAAACGGTAAATGAGTATATATTAAACAAATATGGCGGTACTAATCATATCAATTTTAGTGAAGATACTAATGAATTAGTTGATTCATTACTTAACATTATTTTTAACGGAATAAAGCCCATATAGAAATTAAGGAGGTTCTCATTATGAATAAAAAAATGGATTATATATTAGGAATTTTTTTTTCGGTAGCTACGGTGTTATTTATAATATTATTTTTAACAAATGATATAATATTCAACTGGGCATTTGCCAGACATCATAATATATGGAGCTGGTATATAAGACCTTTGTTTATAATTCCGATTACATTTTTTGCTTTTAAGAAAAGCTTAACTGGAATATTTGCTTCTATTTTTGCACTGTTTACTAGTATGTTTTGGTTTCCTGCACCTGAAACAAGCAGCCCTCAGGTTATGACATTTCTTGCCTATGAAATGGAGTATTTAAAAGGAGTATGGACTGCACCTAAAATTATAATGAGCTTATCTGTTCCGATATTCTTTATTGTTCTTATTATCGCTGCTTGGAAAAAAAACTGGAGGTTGCTTCTAGGAGTTGTGATTGCAGCAGCTTTATTAAAGATTATATGGAGCGTTGTATTTAGTGGAGAAGCTGGAATGTCCGTATTAAAACCGGCAATTACAGGCTTAATCATTTGTATTGGAGGCGTTTATTATTATAAGAAAAATCTGTCGAAAAAGAAGTGATGTATATGGAATTCATTCACTTTTTCTTATAATGGATATGTTTCCTCGAACGAACGGTTTCAATGACATTAATCCTGTACTTTCAAGCCACGTGGAATGTGTTGTGTTGCTTGAGAAGAAATAGCTTGAAAGTAAAGAATTTGCTGATTTTAAAGTTAATATTATGATGTGTTTTATGTTCCCTCGGCTAAAAGTTCGAGGGAATTTTTGCATAGGCTGTAATCTGTTTGTCGGAATTAAGCAATTTTGCTAAATTGTTTGAATGGAAACCTAAGAAATTATTCTTTGCGATTGTCTTATAAACTAATTATAGTATATTCCGTTTCTCTAGAATATTTGGTATAATTAAACTAAAGAGAAAAATATTGGTGAAATAGAAGGAGGCTTGAGGTATGATCAACATAACATATAAGGACCTGTCTTCGGACGGCCCTGTTGAGGAGTGCAGGGACCTCTGCAATGCGTTAATGAAGCTGCAGGCAGATAGGGGCGTGAAGTATAAAGAAATATTAGAATCGATGGATTTTGAAAATAGACTCAAGCCGGCATTCAATGGGGCGAAAAAACGATTTCTTTATGTCGCGTATGACAGAGATAAGCCTGTGGGATATATTTTCTGCGAAGCAGACACTGTAACAGAGGAGACTAAGAAAGCGAGACCGGGATGGGCGGACTTGATTCCTGAAAACGCTGGAGAACTATATCCGAGCAATTTGGTTGTGCCGGCTGTAGCATCACATCTCAACAACCTCTACGTGCTGCCGGAATATAGAGAACAGCACATCGGCAGTGAGCTGATGGACAAAGGAATGGAATGGCTACGAAGTGTACCGGATGTCAGATACATCTTTGTTCACGTGTCAAATGGGAACAACGCCGGATCACTGTATGAAAAGTATGGATTCATCTACAGCCACGATGTCTATGACGGCATGATAGACGCGTATATTATTGAAGTGTAAATTTTGTTGTTGAAATCAAAGAGATTAATGAATTTTTAGCTAAATTATATTGTCTGCCGCCTATACTCCAAACACGTTGAGACGGTAGTATTGATAACAAGATATAGACAAGAATATGTGGAGGCTAATCAATGCCTAAAGGAATAATAATTTTTGGTTCTGCCGGTTCAGGGAAGACTACACTTGGCAAGATGGTTGCCAAAGCGCTATCTTTTCCGTATTTCGATATTGACGACTATATCTGGAAAAAAGATACTGCCGAACCATATACCGTAATGTATTCGCGTGAGGAGAAAGCTAATCAGCTTATGGAAGCAATTTCAGGAGATGAGCATTTTGTCATGGCTGGATCGATGGATAGTTTTCATGCTCCGTTTGATCCGCTGTTTGAGCTTGCGGTTCATCTGACAGCTGACAAGGATATTCGCCTTGCTCGTGTCAATCAGCGTGCATATGAACAATTCGGTTATAGGATTCTTGAAGGAGGCGATCTCTTTCAAAATCATAGGCGTTTTCTTGACAGTGTATCGCGGTATGATACTGACGGTTCACCGAATCTGAAAACACATACCGAGTGGGCAAATACTCTTAAGTGCGAGGTTCTTCGGCTTAATGGAGCAAACCAGCTCACGAATAACTGTGACCTGATTGTCGAGGTGTATAATCGAAAAATGAGTTCTGAAACATAAACTGATGAGAGATAACTTAAAGTTTTGAGAAACTAGGAAAAAATGGAGAGTTTTTTTGAGCAAATATATGAATTAGAATATCATTACAATATGGAAGAAACTTATGAATGCATTTTGGAATTTGTGCAGAACATAGCATCTAAAAAGTAACAGTAATGATGCTTACAAAGACAGATATATTACGGCCTTACACTAGGATTTTGTAAGAATTCACCATTAATATGGACATAAATAAAGTAGTAGGGTATTTTGTAGGAGCAGTTTGAGTAAATATATATGAATATATATTTATTGGGTTTTCCAACTGGGGCATTAGAAATTTGAGTTGACGACAAAGGGATAACTGGTTTGGTGGATATCAGAATTGCAGCAACAAGGCACTTGGAGACGGTGGTATTGATGTCAAGATTGAAAAGTGGAAACTTGAAAAGTGTAGAAAATATGGGGTTCTGCGTGTTTTGCTGATTTGCAGAATGGCAGAACCCCTTGTAAAATAGCTACTCTTTGGTAATATAACTGTAAAAAAGTCGCATAGTTGAATAGACAGAAATGTTATAGGTGCCTAGACGGCAAAGTTTGCATGAGGGCAAAGAAATGTTTAGGCTCACCGGTACTAAAATATTCATACCAAGATTCCAGTGTGTTTGATTGAAAAACACCTAAATGCTCAATAATTTGTTTCGTCCATAACAAAGCTCCGGTGCAACTTGCAGTAATAAGGTTGTTATCTGCTACAGATGGTTTGTCTATATAAAAACCTTGTCCTTTATAACAAGGAGAAAACATTTCAAGAAATCCCGGTCCATTACTGGTATGCGGACGCTTATCCAATAGTCCAAAGTTGGCAAGCGCAGTGGTAGCCCCACAGATTGCACACACCGTAGCGCCTAAAGAAAGAAATTCGCTTGCTTTTTCAATGATAGCGCCATGCTTTGAGTCGTTCCATGTATCTGCGCCCGCTAAAAGTAACATGCTTGATTCACTCACAACAATATCATCAATCAAGCAATCGGGAACTATTGTCAGTCCGCCCATTGTATTGATTGGCTCTTTAGAATAACTAACCGTTTGGATCTTTACACACTGTGCGCCCTTTTTGAAAAATCGACCAGAATTCAGCTCTGAAGTAACATACCCAAGTTCCCAGTCGGCTAAAGTATCAAGAACGTAAACATATACTGTAATCATAAATTTCCTCCATTATCATTGTTTTATTGATTCATTTGCCCTTTTATAGTATCATGTAATTGTTGACAACAGTATGTCAATAATTAAAAAAGAAATTTTGAAAGGCGGCTGTCAAATGAAAGTAGATAGACTTGTTAGCATTATTATGATACTCCTTGATAAAGAGCGAATAGGCGCACAGGAGTTAGCAGATATGTTTGAAGTTTCACCTCGCACAATCTACCGTGATATAGACGCTATCAACTTGGCAGGTATTCCTGTTTGTTCAACATCAGGAGTGGGTGGCGGCTTTGAAATTATGCCGAAATACAAAATTGATAATAAGTTTTTTTCAACTGCCGACCTTTCTGCTATCTTGATGGGGCTTTCCGGTCTTTCAAACATGATACGAGGTGATGAACTGGCAAATGCTCTTGCGAAAGTCAAGAGCTTTATCCCTGCTGACAGAGCGAAAGACATTGAATTAAAAGTAAATCAAATATATATTGATTTAAGTCCGTGGATGGGTAACAGAAACATACAACTGTACTTAGAAATTGTCAAAACAGCTTTGCAGGAAAGCAGGATGCTTTCGTTTGAATATGCAGACCGCTACGGAAATAGAACCGCACGGATAGCCGAGCCGTATCAGCTTGTATTGAAAAATAGTCATTGGTATTTGCAAGGGTACTGCCATAAAAGAAGTGATTATCGATTGTTCAAACTATCCCGCATATCAAGACTACAAATACAAGAAGAAACTTTTACACCACGAGATTATCAAAAGCCGATTTTAGACTTTAAGGAAATTCTGGAAACAATGCAAACAAAAATCAAAATTCGTATTCATAATTCCGTGATGGACAGGGTACTTGATTTTTGCTCTTATGAGGACTTTTCTCCAGATGGCAATGAGCATTACATTGTTAGTTTTCCTTTCATAGAGAACGATTACTACTACAATATTCTTTTCAGTTTTGGAGATAAATGCGAGTGTTTAGAGCCGTTATATATCCGCACAGAAATAAAACGCAGAATACAAGATATAGCTATCTTATACAAAAACTAAAACATGAGTATTTTTGCTGTCAAAGGTTGAGAGATAGGATAGTAAAAAGTGTATGAAATAAAGAATTTGTGTGATTTTGTTATTTGAGATTATTGCTGAAGACGTTAAAACCATTGAAAACCTATTGTCGATGGAAATTTTATTATGTGAATTCGTTTAGTAGACAGATGTGCTTTTAATAAGTTGTGGAGATAAAATGTTGTGAAAATAGGTTTACAGTTTTTGAACGATGAAGTGTAAGATGATTAACCTATTGATTTGAAAGATTATACAAACCAGGATTTGACGCATGGATTTATTAGTCACGGGTATTAATAAGATATCATTTATTGAGGTGTATCACGTGAAAAATAGAAAAAGTAAACAAACTATTCTTTCAAACAATCCTGAATTGGAATTGTGCTCTAATGGAGATTTTAGAATTAAATTTGACTTTGTCAAACAATATGAAATCATAGATTTTCATTGCCATTTATACGAAGGACTTTCAGAATTGTTTCCTTCCTTTTTACAAAAAGAAAAGGAGAACAATAATAAGTCCTTGATGGATATGAGTTGTTTTCCTTTTTCAATGGATTTGTTTGATTTAGACAAAACTTATTTTACAAAATCGCCTAAAACATTACTGAGCTTAGATGGTATAAAAACGAAGATAAAACTTTTCACAGGCGCGTTTGTATTGAAGTACGCAACATCGAAGCGATTGATTAAGGATATGGATAATAACAGTATTAAACAAGCGGTCGTGCATCAAATTAGTGCGCTTAATGGAAACTGTGCGGAAAAGATGGATGAACTCGTTAAAGGGAATGAACGTCTCTTTACATTTGGCTCGATTCACCCTTATGACAAAGATATTCCAGGAAAAATTAAACAGTATATGTCTTTAGATATTAAGGGATGGAAATTAAACCCTCATGTTTGGGGAGTGCCGATTGATTGTAGTGAATCAATAATGTTATTAAAGCAGTTGTCTCAAACTGGTCTACCTATTTTAAGTTGTAGTGGAAACGGTTTGCCAGAAGAATTACTGCGCACGGCAATTCCGTCTAGGAAAACAAAGTGTGATATGCATACACAACAATTAAATCAATTTTATAAAGTGCTTGACAACATTCCAGACACAACATTTATTCTGGCTCATGCTGGCTGCTTTGATTTTAACGATATTATTAAGCTTATGCAAAGGTATAAGAATACCTACACTGACATTAGTGTTCAACCGGCATCCAATATCAAGCAACTAATAGAAAAGGTTGGTAGTGAACGTATATTATTTGGCACGGACTACCCATTTGTATCACAAGCATTTTCTATTTTATCAGTGCTTCGAGCAACATCCTATGAAACAGAAAGACAAAAGATTTTTTCGGAGAATGCAAAGAAAGTGCTGAAAATATAAGGCAGCACAGATTCTTTATTATTTCAAGAGGTTATTGCTTTATTTCATGGTAGTAGAAGTTGGGATTTAAATATGAAATATTTCATATAATTACAAAGAGGAGGGCCTAAAGTATGGGGTTGTTTGATAGATTGAAAGAGAAAGATGCGTAGGAGGTGACTATGCTAAAAATTGGAGAATTCTCAACTCTGACCGGAATAAGCATCCATATGCTTCGAAACTATGACAAGATCGGGCTCCTCAAGCCGGAACAGATAGACTGTATGAACAACTACCGGTTTTACGGCGAAAAGCAGATTGTCCGTGCAAATCATATTCAGGTATTAAAAAGCCTTGGTTTTGGTCTAAATGAAATATCCGAAATTCTGATGGATAACACGACAGACGACATGATCAGAAGTTTTCTGGAAAGCAAGATAAGAGAAAAAGAAGAAAGCCTTTCAATAACGGAAAGACAGATTGCGCAGATGAGGCAGGCGCTTAATGACCTAGATACGCAGAACGGCTGCACATTGTCCGTCAGCGTTAAGAAACTTTCCTCACGAAAGCTTGTCAGTCTGCGAGATTTTATACGGGAATTCACCGAAGAAGGGCTGCTATGGGAACGCTTTGACAGGGCATGCAGGGCAAATGGAGTAAAGCTTGCGGATGCACAATATTGTATGGCAATGACTCACAGCGTTGATTTTGAGAAAAAATTAATCGACACTGAGGTCTTCCGAGTCGTTGAGCAGGCTGGGCCGGACATTGAGGGACTGAGATTTTCAGATATGTCTGAAACTGAAGCAGCTGTAGTTGCGTTTCAGGGCATATACAGTCGGATAGGCGACATAAATAGGTATATTTATCATTGGATTGTGGAAAACAGTTACAGGATATCGGGGAAAGCATTCAACATCTATTATATATCGCCGGAAAATGAACCAAACCCAGAAAACTATGTTACCGAAATATGCTTTCCTATCAAAAAATAGTTCTTGACTCTCGTACAATGCTAGGGTTTATACTCCTGTTTTGAAAGAATAATTTAAGCAACAGGAGGCTTCGATTTATGAAAGAAAAATTTATTACGTTAAAGCACCATGCAGATGACTACGAATGTATGTGGAACGGTATAGAGGATTTATACATCCGGGATACCGGAGAAAAACTTCCGCCGAGTTTCTTTTTCAGTCTCTCTTCATTTGGCTCATTCTCTTATATGAAAACACCAAAATCAGACCTGAAACGAATGATTGCACTTGGAGACGGACGTACAAAGCAGATGTATGAATTTTTAGCTCCAATTGCAGGATTTGAATACAAGCATTATGAGTATAAAACATTTGAACAGGCAATAAAAAAGGCTAAGGCAGAAATTGAAGCCGGACACCCACCTGTCTTGGGTGCTCTGGATATGTACTATCTCCCATACTTATCAAAGCTGTACCATGGCGAACATATTCCCTTTCACTATATTTTGATGGTCGGTTATGACGATGATGCACAGTGCATTTATTTGGTTGACTGCGGACGCGAGGAGGTGCAAATGCTTCCCTACGATGAACTGCGTCATACATGGAATTGCAGTTATCCAGGCCTGTCAAAGCCGAACACCATCTGTACTGTCAGAATGAAAGCCACGAAGAATAAATACCAGATTGCAAAGGAAGCACTGGTAAAAAAAGGTGAGATGTTTTTGAATCCGACAGTGAGCTTTATTGGGAGAAAAGGATTTGAAAAATTTATATATGAGTTGCCCAAGCTAAGAAACGAGCTTAATAAAGGTGATTATGATAAGATACTCACCAATATGGTGACGTTTTTTGGTACGGTGCCGACTGTCCCGAATGCGTTGCGAGGAATCAATGAACCGGACGAAGTGAACTTTGGCGGCGGCTTTGATAAAATGAGCCGTGTTCTAAATGATTTGGGAAAAGAATATGAAAATAAGACATTGATTGAGACAGCCGGTCGTTTTGAAGAAGGAGCTGAAATCATTTCTGAAGTCACAAATGTCATTGTGGCTTATCTCACCGGCAAAAACGACAAGACTGACGAGCTGCCGGGACTGTTCACAAACGTATTGGAGATCATGGTTGATGGGTTTGTCCTTTTGGTAAGATAATATTCCTGAATAAATCTCAATGATAATATAAAACCTGGAGGTAAAATTATGGCTTTTGATTTTAAGAAAGAGTACAAAGAATTTTATATGCCTAAGAACACACCAGAAATAGTAAATGTTCCGGCTGCAAACTATATTGCTGTAAGAGGGAAAGGAGACCCAAATCAGGAAGGCGGTGCATATCAGCAAGCTGTAGGAATTATTTATGCGATTGCGTATACAATTAAAATGAGCTATAAGGGTTCGCATAAGATCGAAGGTTTCTTTGAATATGTGGTGCCGCCGCTGGAAGGCTTTTGGTGGCAGGATGGTATTGAGGGTGTAGACTATGAAAACAAGGACTCGTTTAACTGGATTTCAGTTATCCGTCTGCCAGATTTTGTTTCTAAAAGTGATTTCGATTGGGCAGTAGTAGAAGCGACTAAAAAGAAAAAGCTGGATTGCTCTTCAGCGGAGTTTCTGACAGTTGATGAAGGTTTATGTGTGCAAATCATGCACATAGGTCCGTTTAATGATGAACCTGCCTCTGTTGCCATCATGGACAATTATTTGAATGAAAACGGATATATAAATGATATGACAGCTTCCCGTTTGCACCACGAAATCTATCTTTCCGATGCCCGCAAAGTCGAGCCATCAAAATGGAGGACAGTCATACGTCATCCAATTAAAAAGCTTAATGCATCAGAATAGCATCAGTACAACCGGAAGCTGACAGCGAAATCTGTCAGGCTGTTTCCGGATTTGCTTGATTTAGAAATTGGACATATACTGATACTATTGGGAATATTTAATTTATTAAACTATATTAAATTTGAAGCGGGGGTTACATGAATACTGATTTTGTAAACTTAACAACAGAAAACCTTGTGAATGAACACTTATGCTGCATTATCCGCAGTAAAAAGTCCCATCCAGGTATTGAGGCAAAGCGCCAATGGCTTTCGGACCGATTAAAGGAAGGTCATGTCTTTAGAAAGTTAAATGAAAAGGCTACGGTTTTTATTGAATATGCTCCTCTTGAAACAGCTTGGGTTCCAATAGTTGGGGACAACTATTATTATTTGTATTGCTTATGGGTCGATGGCAGTCATAAAGGAAAAGGGTATGGCAAATCGCTGATGGAGTATTGTTTGGCTGATGCCAAAGAAAAGGGTAAATCCGGCATTTGTATGCTCGGAGCAAAGAAACAGAAATCATGGCTTTCTGACCAATCATTTGTAAAGAAGTTCGGCTTTGAGGTCGTTGATATTACCGATAATGGATATGAATTGCTTGCACTTTCTTTTGACGGAACAACACCAAAGTTCGCACATAATGTTAAAAACCAAGAAATTGAAAGCAAAGAGCTAACCATTTATTATGATATGCAATGCCCATATGTCTATCAAAACATTGAGATGATAAAGCAGTATTGTGAAACTAATGATGTTCCGGTATGCTTAATTCAAGTGGATACACTGCAGAAAGCAAAGGAATTGCCTTGTGTTTTCAATAACTGGGGTGTGTTTTACAAAGGAAATTTTGAGACAGTGAATTTGTTAAATGAAGCCTACTTAGAGAGAATACTCAAAAAAAACTTGAAACAATAGGGAGGGTGTGGATGTTAACATATATTCAGGAAGCACTGGCTGGACAAGGCCACAAGGCAGCGATGACTAGCTTAGACATATTGGAGAAACTTCAAGAAGACCTGAGAAATCTGCAAAATAAAGAAAAGCTTAATGATTATCAAAATCGATTGATTGAGGAACGTTATGATTTTGAGCTTCTAGAAGTTGGCTTTGAGATCAAGTCTATTTTGTTAGTCGGTAAAAAAAACACCATAACTAAATTAAAGTTTGAATATAAAGGTAAAGAAATACCGGTCATTATGCCACCTGGTTATAATGAGTATTTTGATGCGCAAGAAAGGATAGAGCACTTTATGCAACAGCTCTTAGGTGAAAAAGGTTACAAATGTAAAGCAACCCCTATGTTGCCTAATAAGCTTCTTGCAGCAAGAAGTGGCTTTGCAAAATACGGCCGAAACAACATCGTCTATATAGATGGGATGGGAAGCTTCTGCCAAGTCTATCTTTTTTATACAGATATTCCAGTTGAAGAACATCCTTTATCAGAAGAACTAATTATGAAAAGGTGTGCTACTTGTGGTGCCTGTATAAAAGCTTGCCCTACAGGGGCTATAATGAAGGACCGTTTTTTGCTGGATTGCAAGCGCTGTCTCACATTTCTCAATGAAAACGGAGGATATCCCTTCCCAGCATGGGTTGACCCCAAAATACATCATGCGTTATATGGCTGTTATCGCTGCCAGGAAATCTGTCCTGCAAATAGAGAGCAGCTTATGAATCCCGTAGAAGAGGTTTTATTTAGCGAAGAGGAAACAAAAATTCTGTTAGAGGGTGAGTCGATTGATACTTTTCCGGATAGGCTTAAGAATGAAATTAAAAGGCTCAACATCGAAGAATATTTATCCGTAGTTCCTAGAAATTTAAATGCAATATTTAACCAATCTTGAGAACCGTCTCTACTTACTTAAAAGACAAAAGTAATAAATTGAATATACAAAATAAAACAAAGATAAGAGTATTTTATGAAAAAAACAGAGAGACAGAATGGAATCGTCCATTTGTTAAGAATACGGAAAAAAATGACTGCAAATGAACTGGCTAACTATTTTGAGGTGAGTGAGCGGACTATATATAGAGATATAGATGCACTTAGTCAGCTTCGAATTCCCATTGTTGCCTATGAGGGGTTGGGTGGAGGTTACGAAATTGATCCATCATTTTTTATGCCCAGTATTAAGCTCAGCGAGCAGGAAATCTTAATGATGTTGATGGTGTTGAAAGCAGGTGAAGAGCTTCGTGTCCCCAATATGACTACAGACTATAAATTGCTCATCAGTAAGGTTTTAAACGCTCTGTCAGACGAAGAAAGACAAAAAGCTGAACAGGTTATGTCTCACATAGAGTTTGACATTATTCGAATTATACCGAAAGGTTACATTCTAGATGTTATAACCACCTTATTAGAGGCGTTTAGGAAGTCTTGTGATTTGCTATTAATTTATTATCATCCAGAGCGGGACGAGACAGTGTCCCGACGGTTTTCTCCCATAAAGCTTTTTTTTGCAGATGGCGGATGGTATGTTAATGGTTACTGTCATATGAGAAAAGCCAAGCGAACATTTAGACTTGACCGAATAGTGTCATTGACATGTTTGTGTGAAGAAAATCGTTATATTAACAGTAAGCTGTCCGTACCTGAAAATGATAAGTTTAAGTGGCATACTTACGAGCTAATTATTGATCCAGCTCTTTACAGAATTATCAAAGATGATGTCTATCTGCAATACACTGAAATTAAATCTATAGAGGGTGGGTTGCATCTGACTGTTAATACCCCATACAAGAATGAAATACGTCAATTAGTTTTAAACCACCCGGAACATGTGACTGCTTTAAAGCCGGATGAGTTCATTCAAGAAATTAAAGAATTAAGCCAAGCAATTAGTAAAAAATATTTGAAACCCTGACAGTCTTATGTCAGGGTTTATCTGTTATGATTGTGATATATCTGCGATGAACAGGATTCATCACAATCAAAAGGGAGGAAAAGATATGATTTATACAACAAGAGGCCCAATTCATAAGAGTGAGCTTGGCGTCACTTTAGCACATGAACACATTAAGTGGGAGAGTGATGAGTTTTACGCAAACAACATGTATTTTGATAAAAAATATCAAGAAGAGGATATAAGTTTAGACTTGAAATATATTATACCCATCATGCTTGACATCAAAGCAAAGGGTGGGAAGAGCGTTGTAGAAGCCTCGCCGCCAATCGGTGGTCAGAATGTTAGATTATTAAAAGAGCTGTCTGAAAGAGTGGACATGCACATCATTCCTTGCACAGGGTGGAATATGACGAAACAGCTATATGATGTGTTTTCGATGCATTTTGAAGAGCAACTGGCAAACCGCTGGATAAATGACTTTAGAGAAGGCTTGGACACTATAGATGGAGTTGTTATTCGTCCTGGACATATCAAGTTGTTGCTCGATAGGGGCGTTTTGTCCAAAGTTGATAAAGCGATGCTGATTGCAGCTGTGAAAGCCAGCAAAGAGACAGGGATGCCAGTTCACTGCCACATCATGGATGCAAAAATGGTTCATGAAGTCATCGAGGTACTGGACAAGGAGAATGCAGATTATCAAAAATTTCTATGGGCCCATGCTGATGAGGAAGCTAATAAGGAAACAGTAAAATTGGCTGTAGAAAAAGGAATGTGGATAGGCATCGACAATATTAGAAAGGGAACAAGCCCGGAGAAGTTTGAACTTTTAAGTTACGTCATGTCAATTGGTTATGGGCACAAGGTGATGCTTTCACAAGATTACGATTTCTATTCAGAAGCAAAAGAATCTTCTGATAATCATCCTTGTACGGTCATCTTTGATGAATTTATGCCTTATTGTACAGCGAATGGCATTGATGAACAGGAAATAATACATATGATGAAGGAAAATCCTGCAAATTTCTATGACATGGATACTGTCACAAAAGTTATAGAATAAATCTTTTTATCGAAGACATTTAAATAGAATATAATTGTCCATTTTTTCTCCTCTAGGCATGTTGAATGAAAACAAATAAAGCCGACCTATGTAGATTAAATCTTTTTTATGGTGGCTTTTTTATTTTGGCTGCTAATACTTAAATGTTTACTAAAGTTTTATATCAAAAACGGCATAATACAAGGACACCCTTAATCCAGAGCACAAAAGCTTCTGAGCTGAGTTCAGGTCTGTATTCCTCGCTGTTTCCGGCTTCACCTATTATGTCAATGGCGTAAATCCTATAATTGTTAGAAAGAGCAATGATTTCGGGAAACCAGAATGCGCTGTTACTGCAGGAACCGTAATATTTACAGGGACCTCGTTGGATTGTACATGTAATTAATTTCAGTATATTTTTAGTGTTCGAAAACGACTTGCCTGCAAAGATATACACTTTTTCATGCTTTGTTCATATATTAATAGCATATATTAAATTATGAAGGAGAGAATACTATGTACTATTACCCCTATGCCAATATGTTGGCACAGTGTTATATGATGCAGCAGCAAATGAATTCTAGAATAAGAGTGCTTCATGCAGTTCCTAATGCCCCTGCAGTAGATGTTTATGCTAATGATAATCTTATTGTTAGAAACCTTGCTTATAAAGAAATGTCACCATATTTACCTGTTCCATCTGGCAATTATAATATTAAGATTTATCCAACAGGAGAAACTACAAATCCTGTTATTGATTCAAGTGTCTACATTCCTGAAAATTCTGTCTTTAACATAGCTGCTATTGGAGAATTGCCTGATATAAGCCTATATCCAATTCAGGAACCAACTTCAGCCAATAAAACTGGTATGGCTTGTATAAGGTTTATCCATCTATCACCAGATGCACCACCTGTTGATATAAAACTACCAGATGGTACAATTGTTTTCAGCAATGTTCCTTTTAAAAGTATAGCTAATTATACTTGTGTTCCATCTGGAACATACACGTTTAGAGTAAATCCAGCCGGAACAGATAATGTTGTTTTAACAGTTCCTGATGTTAAATTAAATCCAAATACCTTCTATACCGTCTATGCGGTTGGCTTAGTTGGAGATAAACCTAATTTAGAAGCATTATTAGCTGCTGAACCAAGATAAATAATAAAATTGCTCGAATTTAATTCGAGCAACTTTTTTTATTTGCTTAAACAAAAATATTATTGTCCGCATATTTGTAAAAGATGCAGAAAGATAGTGGTTGATTATTCGGATAAAGAAATTCAAGAAGGATAATTTGCCTTTTTATTATACTTGTGCGATAATAAGAAAACTAGAAACAAATCGTGAAAAACAACAAGAAAAAAGCGAGAGCATCCGCCCCGCTTTTGAAATTTTACAGAACATATTAATTATAGCGTGCAACAGCTTCGGCAACCAGATCCCAAAACCTTGGCAGATCAATGCCGGTACCAACAGTGCAGTTGGCAGGCTGTTTCAAACAGTTGATGGTGTCACAAACTGTTCTGCCGTAGCATGGGCCGCGGTTGATATCCACAACCACATTCATTTCCTGTGTTGTAAATAATTCCGGTGCAATGAGATAAGCAATACAGGTGACATCGTGTACAGGGCCAGCCTCAAGTCCAAAGGCCATTTTCTGAGAGTTTAGTGTAAAACGCATTATGTCGGCAAACAAACTGCCAGCCTTGTTGCCTATGGATTCCATACGTTCAATGATGTCAGGTATACAAATGGTTTGGTTCGTCACATCCAATCCCATCATAGTGAGTTTTACACCGCTGCGAAAGACAATGCTGGCAGCTTCGGGGTCAGCAAAAATATTAAATTCTGCTGACGGCGTGAAGTTCCCGGTGCCGTAAGCTCCACCCATAAGAACTATTTGATGGATTTTTGGCAGAATTCGCGGTTCCATTCGCATGGCTGTAGCAATGTTTGTAAGCGGTCCAATGGGAACAAGTGTAATGTCCCCATCGCTTGCCAGCAGTGTTTCGATAATATAATTTACAGCATGCTGCGGCTGTATTTTTGTGTGCAGTGGCCCAAAGACAGGTCCGTCAAGTCCCGATTCACCATGCACATTGGCTGCGACAACTTGTTCACGCACAAGAGGAAGAGACATACCGGCATAAACAGGTATATTCAGTCCCAAATGTTCACAAACATGCAGAGCGTTAACTGTTGTTTTGTTAAGGGTCTGGTTCCCGGCTACGGTGGTCAAAGCCAGCAGATCAATGGCGGGCTGATGACCTGCCACCAGAATGGCAATGGCATCATCGTGACCTGGGTCACAGTCTATGATTATTTTTGTTTTTTTCATACTTTACTCCTTTTAATACAAGTGTTTTCTGCTTTTGAGTATAAACTAAAAGCACCGCGGTATGGTAGGAGAAATCTCCGAGTTTTGAGGTGATCATTTGAAACAAATTCTTGATAAAAAGGAAATCCGCCGTTGTCTTGAAGAATCGGATTTTGAAAGTTACTTTTCATTTTCTATAAAAGAAGACGTACGTCTGTACCTTGCAGATAAAGGGGACGATATCCTGAAAGAGGGAGAGAAATCAGACGGATTTCTTTACTATATGGTTTCAGGGCGCGCAAAGTTGTTTTGCAGTCTGTCAAATGGAAAAACCTCTCTTTTGGATTTTTTACAGGGAGATTGTTTTATCGGCGAGCTTGAACTTCTCAGTGTGCGTAAAAGCACAATGGGGGTAAAAGCACTTTCACCCTGTTTTCTGCTGGCACTGCCAATTGAAAAATATCGCAGCAGCCTGTTATCCGACGTTTGCTTTTTGCGCGTATTGTGTCTTGCCCTGGCAAAGAAAGAGGAGCAGAGGGTGCATGCTCTTTTAATCACACAGGGTTTTCCATTGGCAAACCGTCTTGCTCATTTTGTGATTTTTGCTTCATTTGACGGTATATACTCCGAGCGCAACACAGATGCCAGCGCTTATCTGGGAGTATCCTATCGACACTTGACTCAAATGCTTGGTGAATTTACACAACACGGATATTTGAAAAAAATTCAAGGTGGTTATTGCATCACAAATGAACAGGCACTGAAACTGCTCGCCGATGAATTGAATTTGGAATAAACTGGTTAGAATCTTGGACGCTTTTAACTTTTCTGGTGTATAGGCAGGTCCTTAAGCGCCGTCGGAATATGCTGTAAGTCATTTACTTTTATTTCTTAACTGTTAAAACAGTATATATAGCATCATTAATTTTAGTCTTCTTAACAATTTCAAAGCCGGTTAATGTCAGTACTTTCTCTAGTTCCTCTGAGCCAATACGAATAGACATCGGTGGTCCTTCTATTATCAGGTCATCCTTTTCATATTCCAGACATAACAAGTGTCCTCCTGTTTTTATTACCTCAAATATATTTGAAAGAGCTTTTGTAAGTGAACTCACTTCGTGGAGTATTAAGGATGCCATGACAAAATCAACACTGTTGTGTTGAATGTTTAAGTTTTCAATATAATCCTGAATCAATTCAATATTTGTGAGCCCTTTTTCCGCAGCCTTATTTTCTATGACGCCGAGCATGCGTTCATCAGGATCCATAGCATAAACCTTGTTAGAGGTGCTTTCTGCCATGGGAATGGTAAAAAAGCCTGTGCCGGCACCTACATCCAGTAAAGTATGATTTTTTTGAATTGGCATTTGGCTAATAAGAGCTTCAGGTGGTATGAGCTGCTCTCTTTGCCTGCTATCTAAAAAAGTAATTTTATTTAAAATTTTTATCCGGTTCGTTGCAATGGTGTATGTGATTCATAATAAACCTCCTATAAAATATAATACAGACTGTAAATATCTATAATTGTGTCGAAAAAATGAGCAGTTGCTGCTGCCTATGTTTTTAGCTCATTTTTCAGACAATGTCGTAAATTCGTTTTTCTTTAAGATGGGCAACCATTCTATCTTCGGCATCTCTCATAACCTTTTCTATGTGACAATCACGATTTTCATCCATTTCACAAGTGAAAAGTGCTCCACTGCCTTCAATGGCTTGAATGACATCATAAAAGCTTATTTCAGTCTTTGTCTTTCGAAGACTATAACCTCCATTTACTCCAGGTGTGGATTGAATAAGATCAGCCTTAACCAGCTGAGTTAGTATTTTCGACAGATAGGTGGGTGATATATTCATGTGACTAGCTAAAGGCTGAAGGCTTAAATTGTCTTTGCCTTCTTGCTTAACTAAATAAGCCATTATATGCAAAGCATAATTTGTTGCTTTAGTATACTTCATTTTTCCTCCAAAGATATTATAGACTGTATTTGTCTGCTATTATATAAAATAAATTTTTCTTTGTCAATAGTTTTCAAGAAATTATTGTTAAAGGTGGTTTAACCGGTTCATTAATTAGAAAATTGTGGTATAATATAACATATCCCCTTCATCATCAAATAAAATAATTTGAAGGAGTTTTAGAAGGAAATGGTGAGCTATGAACAATAGAAGATTCTTTATGTATACTATGTCATTAATAATACTGTCAGTCTTGGCTGCTTGTTCAGTCAGAAACGCTCCAGTGGATACTGGAACGCCTTTAGATAAATCAACAGGTAAGATTTATTTATATGGAGAACAGCATGGTGTTGAAAAAATATTGGAAAAGGAATTAGAGTTGTGGAATAATAACTACAATACACAGAATATGCGACATTTATTTGTTGAATATCCCTACTATACTGCGGAGTTTTTAAACTTGTGGATGCAGTCGGATAGTGATGATATTCTTGATGAATTATATAAGGATTGGGAGGGTACAGCGTCACATAACCCTAACATTAAGGAATTCTATAAAAAAATAAAAAGAGAGTGCCCTGAAACTATTTTCCACGGTACAGATGTGGGGCACCAGTACAATACTACTGGCCAACGATTTTTGAAGTATCTTGAAGAGAATAATTTGCAAGGTACAGAAATGTATTTGTTGACACAAGATGCTATTGAACAAGGCAATTATTATTATAAACATTCTGATGACGCATACCGTGAAAACAAGATGGTGGAGAATTTTATTCGTGAGTTTGACAGACTAAAGTGTGAGGACATTATGGGAATTTACGGTGGAGCTCATACAGATTTTGATGCTATGGGGTATAAGACTGATTCTGTCCCATGTATGGCGAATCAATTAAAGAAATACTACAGCGATTCAATCTATTCAGAGGATTTAACTTGGTTAGTGAAAGACATTGAACCTATTAGAGTTGATGATTTCACCATCAATCATAAGAATTACAAAGCTTACTATTTTGGAAAACAAGATTTGACAGGATTCAAAGATTATACATATCGGGAATTTTGGCGATTAGAAAATGCGTATGAAGATTTTCAGTATAAGAAAAAAACGGGTGATGTGCTGCCTTATGACAACTATCCAATGCTAGTAGAAACAAAGCAGGTGTATGTTATAGATGTTACAAAAAAAGATGGCTCTGTAATTAGAATGTACTATCGTTCTGATGGGTATGTTTGGAATGGTCTTGAGACGACAGAAGAGTTTACAATAGAGTAAGCTGTAAAGTTAGTGTTTGTAACTTCAAATTCCGTGCTAGACATAGAATCGAACTAACTAACAAACATATCATGACACAGATCAAATAAACGAAGGAGTGTTACATGGAAACATCCATTATAAAAGGAAACTATGAACATCTAGAGGACTGTGCCAGCATTCTGGAGAATTCTATCCTGGGTCAGAAGTATTTTTTAGACTCAAATAACCAATATATTGGACAAAGACTCTTAAAAGAAGGCTTTGATAAAAGAGAAATTTACGTTGCAATAGATGAAGAAGGACAATGTGTTGGTTTTGCATGGATCATTCTTAATGGGATATTCCATTGGTTTCCGTTTCTACATGTTTTGGCTGTGAAAAAAGCAGTACGAGGAAAAGGAATTGGTAAGCAAATGATGAGTTTATTCGAGGAAATCGGATTTATTCAGGATAAGTCGGATAAACTCTTCCTATGTGTAGATGATTTTAGCACAGAGGCCATCGGATTATACAAAGCCCTAGGCTATCAAGAGATTGGACCTATTCCAGATATGTTTGTTCCTGGAGTTGTTACATATTTGATGATGAAAAAAAGAAATTAACTACTTGGTGATTTATAACGGAAGAGCTTTTGGTGTTAAAATTACCCTGCAATCCCAGGGACGGGTGTACTCAGAGCATAAAGTGATACTTAATAAGGAGACGATATTATGGAAAATATAATTGTATTAAATGTTAACTATAAATTTGGAGATATGGAGGATACTATCCATCCAGTAGTATTAAGAGATAAAAATGAAATGATTCTTGTTGATTGCGGATATACAGGATTTATGTCTATAATTGAAGATGCCATGAGGACAGAAAATTTAGACTGCAATAAACTTACTAAAATTGTAATTACACATCATGATCACGACCATATGGGAGCTTTGGCAGACTTTAAACACAAATATCCTGATGTGAAAATCGTTGCAAGCGAAATTGAAGCTCCATATATTTCAGGAGAAAAAAAGTCATTGAGATTAGAACAGGCAGAATCGTTGCAAAGTACTTTAAATGAAGAACAGAAGCAATTTGGAAGAGCTTTCTGTGACATTCTCAAAAGCGTTAAGACAGTCGAGGTCGATGAATTTGTACATGACGGAGAAGTTATGAACTGGTGCGGTGGTTGTGAAATAGTAGGTACTCCTGGTCACACTCCCGGTCACATATCTCTGTACATAAAAAATAAAAAACTCTTATAACAGGTGATGCAGCTGCATTGGAAAATAATCAGCTTGTCATTGCAAACCCGCAGTTTACATTAGATGTGGAGAGTGCAAACAAATCTATTTCAAAGATATTAGATTATGATGCAGATACTTATATTTGTTATCATGGAGGAGTATACAAAAAGCACAAGCACAAAGCCGATTTGTGCTAATACAATGAAATAAAATTTTAATTTAAAAAATGATTATAAATATTGACATTTTGAATATAATAAAATATTATAATATAAAACGAACACGAACAAAATGGCGTTGATAAGGAGGAGTACATACTCACTTGAAGCAAAGAGAGAAGATGGTTGGTGAGAATCTTCGTGAAGTAAGTATGGAAGTAGCCTTTGAGCTGTGAACCGAAAAGAATTAATCTTAGTAGGCTTCAACGGAAATTTCCACCGTTAAAAGGAAAGCAGTATCTGATAATATTTTATCCCGTACTGACAGAGTGCAGAGTAATCTGAATTTAGGTGGTACCACGGACGCATACAGTCCGCCCTGAGCATATGCTTAAGGCGGATTTTTTGTTTTGTGTTCGTAAAATTCTAGGAGGTATTACCATGAAAAACTATGATTTTAAGCAAGTAGAAAAAGAGATGCAAAACTTTTGGAATGAAAATTCTATCTACAGTTTCGACCATGAGAGTAAAGAAGAAATTTATTCTATTGACACACCGCCACCTACTGTAAGTGGCAGCCTGCACATTGGACACATATTTTCCTATACACAGGCAGAAATGATAGCACGTTTCAAGCGCATGCAAGGCTACAATGTTTTTTATCCTTTTGGTTTTGATGACAACGGTCTACCAACAGAAAGACTGGTTGAAAAAGATGAGGGTATCATTGCAAAAAATCTTCCGAGAAGTGAATTTATTAAAAGATGTGTTGTAACCTCTTCAAAATATGAAAAAGAGTTTAAAGATTTGTGGCAGTCTTTGGGCTTTTCAGTTGACTGGTCTCTTCAATACGAGACAATTAATCCTATGGTACAGCGAATATCACAAAAGTCCTTTATCAGACTCTTGAAGGATAAAAAGGCGTATATGAAAGAGTCTCCGGTTTTATGGTGCACGGAATGTCAAACTTCCATTGCCCAAGCAGAGTTAGAAACTATTGAAAAAGAAACTACTTTTAATTATATCAATTTTCAGTTAGGTGAAGAAAAATTATTGGTTGCTACAACAAGACCGGAGTTGTTATATGGCTGTGTTTGCTTATTTGTTAATCCAAAAGATGACAGATATATAAAATATATCGGTAAAAATGCCATTGTTCCTTTATATGACTATGAAATTCCTGTATTAGCAGACGAAAAAGCTGATATTGATAAAGGCACTGGTGTTGTAATGTGTGCAACATTTGGTGACAGCACTGATGTTGAGTGGTATGAAACTCATAAACTGCCTTATCGTAAGGTTATTCTTCCTGATGGTACAATAGATGAAAGTGTTCCATTCATAGGAAGACTGAAGGTTTTAGCAGCCAGGAAACATATAATAAATCTTCTTTCAGAAAATGGATTTCTTATAGATTCAAAAAATATCACACACACAGTTTCTGTTCATGAGCGTTGTGGGAAGGAAATTGAGATTATACCGTCAAAACAGTGGTATATAGATATTCTTACAAATAAGGAACTATTTTTAAAGGCTGCTGATGAAATCAATTGGTATCCTCAACACATGAAAAACAGATATTTATTGTGGGTTGAAAATCTTAAGTGGGATTGGTGTATATCACGCCAGCGTTACTTTGGTGTTCCTTTCCCAATATGGTATTGTAAAAATTGTGGTAATGTTATAATTGCAGATGAAGAAATGCTGCCGGTAAATCCTATTGAAACCAGGCCCGGAAAAGTTTGTTCCTGTGGGTGTGATGAGTTTGTGCCTGAGACATCGGTTTTTGATACATGGGCTACTTCATCAGTTACACCTCAAATTAATTCAAAATGGGATGAAGAAAATGATATTTCAGATATGCTTTTACCAATGAGTTTGAGGACACAGGCTCATGAAATCATACGTACATGGGCATTTTATACCATAGTTAAAAGCCTTTACCATACGGGCCAGATTCCATGGAAGGATATAATGATTTGTGGTTTTGTTCTTGCAAAAAAAGGAGAAAAAATCAGCAAGTCAAAAAGCAACTCAGAGTTTTCTCCAAAATTGATTATTGAAAACCACTCTGCTGATGTTATAAGATATTGGGCTGCTAATTCCAAACTTGGATCAGATACGTTTTTTTCAATTGATGAATTAACCATAGCAAAAAGGTTTATCACAAAGCTGTGGAATGCTTCAAAGTTTTCAATATCCCATTTACAGGACATTAACCTCAATGCTCATGTAAATTTAATGCCTGTAGACAGGTGGATAATCGAGAGATGTAAGCAAACTACCATTAATGCAAGAAAGTTCCTTGACCAATATGAAATCGGACCAGCCAGACATGAAATTGATGATTTTTTCTGGAAGGACTTATGTGATTATTATATTGAAATTGTCAAAGAGCGTTTATATCAACCGGAGATACATGGTTATGAAGAAAGGCAATCAGCACAATATGCCCTATATTATTGCATGCTGAATATATTGAAGCTGTATGCCATTTATGTTCCACATATAACAGAATATATTTATCAGGAATTTTTCAAACAGTATGAGAACAGTATTTCACTGCACAAGTTGCAATGGGAAACTGAAAAATCTGTTGACGATGAAATTATCATTTTTGGAGAAAAACTAAAGGAAATTATTACTGAAACAAGAAAGTATAAGTCTGAAAATGCTCTGTCAATGAAGACAGAAATTGAAGAAGTTGTCATTAATACAGATGATAAGTTTGCGGAGTTATTTAAACAAACTATAAGTGATATAAAGGCTTGTTGTAGAGCAAAGAATATAAAAATCTCTGTGGCAAATCAAAGCTCATAAGTTCAGCACTTAATATTTTATAATGACCGCTGAAGTGAACCGTAACTGCTTTTAAATAAAATTTATTTCTTGTTCAAATAACACTAATGGGACGGTTTTGATTGAAATCAAAACACTGTCCCATTTTTAAATGTAGTTCTTTCTTTTGTACTAAATAGGAAATATTTATGCTATAATGGAATGAGAACGTTATTATCCAATAACTAATGTAAAAATGGAGACGGTCAAGGGTCAATCAATGAAAACTTGCTGTCAATAGATTTTATACAACATTAATTAATATAGGAGGAGTATATGAATATTAACGAATTGAAAGGAAAGGTCGTTAAAGCAATAGAGGACAACAAAGCACTTGTCATAAAAGCCGGCAGAGAGATTTACTCTACACCGGAATTTGGTTATAAAGAATTTAAATCAACAGGTACAGTTGTTAAATTTCTTAAAGAACTCGGATTAGAGGTGGAAGAAAATATTGCTGTTACAGGATGTAAGGCGGTTTTAAAAGGTGGAAAACAGGCCCTATGGTTGCTATATTAGGAGAGCTGGATGCAATCTCATGTGTTACACACAAAGATGCAGTTGAAACCGGAGCAGTACATGCCTGCGGTCATAACAACCAAGTAGGCGGAATGTTAGGAGCTGCTTTAGGGCTTGTCAAAAGCGGAATACTTAGTGAACTGGCAGGAGATGTTTCCGTGATTGCAACTCCATCAGAAGAATTTGTTGAGTTGGATTATAGAGATAAGTTAAGAGGAGAAGGCAAACTTACATATTTTGGAGGCAAGCAAGAGCTGATTAAAAAAGGGTATTTCGATGATGTAGACATGGCAATGATGTTCCATTCTTCAGACATTGGTGACAATGATGCATTAATAGGACCGGTAAGCAATGGTTTTATAGGTAAAAAGGTCAGATTCATAGGTAAAGAGTCTCATGCAGGTTCGGCACCGGAAGACGGCATAAATGCCTTGAATGCTGCTACATTAGCTATGAATAACATTCATGCACAAAGAGAAACGTTCAGAGATTCTGACAAAGTGAGGGTGCATCCTATAATCACTAAAGGAGGCAATATTGTAAATTCAGTTCCTGATGATGTGCAAATGGAATCCTACGTCAGAGCAAGGACAATAAAAGCAATGATAGACTCAAATTATAAGGTAGACAGAGCTTTAAAAGCCGGAGCTATGGCTGTAGGAGCTAAGGTTGAAATAACAAGCATCCCAGGATATCTCCCAATTTTAAATTATCCGGAATTTGATCAATTGTTCAAGAATAACTTATTATTTTTAGGCATATCTGAAGACAAAATAATACAAGGTGGAGATTTTACAGGATCATTTGATTTAGGGGACGTATCTCACATAATTCCTACTATTCACCCAATGATTGGGGGAGTAAAGGGAAGTCTTCACACTCGTGATTTTGAAACCATAGATGAAGAGAAGGCTTACATAATGCCTGCTAAAGCAATGGCTTTAACTGTTGTTGATTTGTTGTATGGTGATGCAGCTAATGCAACTGCCATACTTGGCAATTTTAAACCAGCAATGACAAAAGAGGAGTATTTGAAGTTCTTGGAAAGTGTAGATAATGTAGAAATATTTGAAGGATAGGATCATAAATAAAAATGCTTAATCTGAGTGCTTGAGCATCAGATTAAGCGGCTGAAAAGGATTGAGACAATGAAAGTGCTCAGTCCTTTTTTATTTGTGAAGATAGTCCTGCTAATTAAATGAACTTTTCAATTTTACGCACAAAAATGTTATAGAGGTAAGTACATTTCATATTGCTCAAGTGATTCTTTCTGGAATCCCTGCTTTCTTAAAAATCCTTCCAGAGAAGAATTATTAGGAATACATATTGTGCACTTTTCAGCATTTTGCATCTGAGCAGCTTTTTGTACCATATTGATGCCAAGACCTTGATTGCGGTACGCTGGGTCGACCCAGAGGAAGTTAATTTTGCCCTGTGAGCTCATGGCAATATAAGCAATTTCTTCAGTACCTTCATAAGCTGCGAAATAAGCTTCATTTGTGCTCATAGCATAAAAAGGTGTATCGCTTTGCCAATTTATGTGGCAATCCATAAGCATTTTTCTAAAGTCATCTATTTTTTCAAATGATATATTTTTTATGATGTAAGGATGTGAATCTTTTGAAAAGTTCATGGATTTAATAGTTCCTGAGTAGTATTTTAAATTATATACTTTTGTATAACCGCAGTTTTCATAAAATTTAATAGCCCTTTCATTATCTTTTATGACCTCAAGAAATAATTGCTTGCACCCTTTATTAACTGCAGCTGATTTATGCATTTCAAGCAGTTTACGGCTGATTCCACAGCCTCGGAATTCAGGGGCAATGCATAGAGTGCCACAGCGCATTGTCTTAAGACCGTCAAAAAATCGTATGCCTCCAAGAATTAAACCTACTGGAATCTCATTATCAAGAGCAATAAAGGATTGATTTAATGAATTGCCTTCAGGTCCAAAAAATCTGCTTTCAAAGACATCCTGACTCATTTTCAATGGAACTATATAGTCTGAATATCCAAGACTAAAAGCAGCGAATATTTCATCCATGGTAACATCGGTACAAGTTTTGTAGTTTATCATAATATTTACCTCCTCAAATGGTGATTTTTACTGGTTTTAGTGTTATAATAAAAGAAAAATACAAACGGAGATGTTTATGGCCAAACATAATATTTATACAATGAGTGTTGCAAGTGTCTATCCACATTATGTTACGAAAGCGGAAAACAAAGGACGTACGAAGGCAGAAGTCGATGAAATAATCCGTTGGCTGACAGGATATTCACAGGAAGGATTTGAAGCTCAGCTGGAAAAACAAACTGATTTTGAAACCTTCTTTGCAGAAGCTCCAAAGCTTAATCCTTCACGTGGACTGATCAAAGGCGTTGTCTGCGGTGTCCGGGTGGAAGACATTGAAGAACCAACTATGCAAGAAATTCGCTACCTGGATAAGCTAATCGATGAGTTAGCAAAAGGAAAATCCATGGAGAAAATTTTGCGGAAATAATTTATTGTATGAACCATAGGGGATGGTTCGAGGTCACTGAAAAACTACATGAACCATAGGGGACGGTTCTCTGTGGCAAGTCACTACTACTCGAACCGTCCATTTTGAAAAAAATTACGCGTTAAATAACATTAAATAGTTATTTCGGTATGAAATACAATGACCGCCTCTCCAGAAATAGCTACTTCTACCGGATTCTGATTTTCAATTTTTACACTTACTTCAATTATTCCTGTACGACCAATGGCTTCACCTTGTTTAGCCTTAAACTTTAACATTGAGTTATTATGTTTAACAAGATTATGGTGAACCAAGTATGCACCTAAAGGTCCATTTGCATTGCCTGTTACAGGATCTTCATTAATGCCAATTGCAGGTGCGAACATTCTTCCATGAATTAAAAAATCATCATCAGGATTGATGGTATATACATAATAACCATTGCATTTTATCATGTCGCTAAGTTTCACAAGCATTTCATAATTCGGTTTGAGACCATGAAGTATTTCAGGGTTATTAATGCCGACTAAGACTTTTGAATGACCTGTTGATACAATTTGAACAGGGTGGTTATTCAACAACTCTTGATTAGTTATTCCTAAAGCTGTTAATAGCTGTTCCTTCTCATTATCGCTTAGAATGGTACCAAATTCAATTTTTCCCTGGGTCATAGTTATTTTGTAGTCATTTTCATCTTTAAATATTTCAACAGGCAAAATCCCGGCGCCTGTCTTGTGATGGATTACGGCACTATTTAACTTATTTTCAACAGCTCTTGCATAATGAGCTGCAATTGTTGCATGTCCGCATATGGGAACTTCACTTGTAGGAGTAAAAAAGCGTATATGAGCATCGTAGAATTCACTGTCAGAAGAAAAAATAAAGGCAGTTTCAGAATTATTTAACTCTCTTGCAATTTTTTGCATTTGTAATTCAGTTAATCCATCAGCATTTGTTATTACTCCTGCAGGATTTCCGGTGAATTTTTCCTTTGTAAATGAATCAATTTGGTATAAATTGTATTTTTTCATTTTAATTCGCTCCCATTAAGTGTTATAATCTAAACAATTAATAATATTATATTATTAATTATAGAGTAATTTCTAAATTTTACAAGTACGCACTTTTTACTCAGTTACTTACCATTTTGAAAGAGGTTTAATATGGACATAGATGTATTGGAAAAGTTTCCGGATCAGGAAAAGAAACAAAAAGATTTTAGTTGTTCTATAGGGTTTTCCATGACTGTAATCGGAAGCAAGTGGAGGGCAATAAT
The DNA here is from genome assembly GCF_000309315.1 of Sedimentibacter sp. B4. Lineage (NCBI taxonomy): Bacteria > Bacillati > Bacillota > Tissierellia > Sedimentibacter > Sedimentibacter sp. B4. The sequence continues at coordinate 24,760 of NZ_CANG01000038.1, read as the reverse complement.
TTTATGGCATATATTGAAGTCTCAGCCCATAAGGTATGGACAGCTAAAAAAATCCGTACCCAAAATAAGTCACAAAATGCTGTCTCAGGAATTGAAAAAGCTGGAAATGGATGGACTTATAGAAAGAACATCATATCCAACAATTCCGCCTAAAGTTGAGTATATAACTACTGAAAAGGGAAAATCATTAGAAGGTATTTTGACAGAACTGTGCATGTGGGGCAAAAAGTATATGAGATGATTTTTTATTTACTGGTGGTTTTGAATAACCGCAGGGGACGGATATGTGGCAGCTAAAAGTTTATAATGGCTGTCCAAAATCCGTCCTCATTGCAGTTAAGATAATCTAAAGGAGAATTTGTTATTATTATAAAAAAATAAAAGGAAAGTGAAATCTAATAACTAAAAGTATTAGAAATGAAAAATGAAAAAAATAAGTTTAAGAAAAAATATTATACATTTTATTGCAGTGTTTCTAACTACATTTGTACTATTATATTTAGTTGCAATATACTCAAATATTCCGTTTATTGCTAAATACAGAAGCCTGTATATAGAAACTGCAATGTCTACAATGACACACCAATGGCTTGCAACAAAATTTATTCCAAAGTCAGTTATTGATGATGTATTAAATCAAAGGGACAACCCGGGAATTAAAAAGGATGATGGAAGTAATGGATTTATAGCTAAAATTAAGAATTTGTTTCATTTAAACGGAAGGGAATGGTTTGTTGCTGTATTTGATGAGGTAGATATGGAGAGCTTTGATAAATACAAAGAAAACAATCCTGATGTTTTAAAGGATGGATATGAAAATATTTTAATTGATGAAAGTAAAATTGGAGATGCACGAACCGGAATAGTTACAAATAAAGGAGACAATGTAGTTGCAATTGATTCTAAAAATAAAATATTAATAATTGAAGTTAAAGGTGAAGGATACAACGGAAGGCTGGCAATAGCAAAAGATTCCAGCAAAGTCAGGGTTGGAATGGCAGAAGGGGTAAATGAAAATAAAAAAAATGAAGGAAGTCAAATAGATGAGTTGTCTAAATATAATAATGCCATTCTATCAGTAAATGCCAGCGGATTTGTGGATTATGACGGCAATGGAAATGGCGGTCAACCCATCGGAGCGATAATTGAAAACGGAAAAGTTATTAACACTCCGGTTGGGGGAAATTGGTTCACAGTTGGCTTTGATTACAAAGATATGATGTTGATAGGAAGAAACATTCCGGAAGGTGAATTAAGAGATGCTGTGGAATTTATGCCTGTTCTGATTTTGGATGGAGTTAAGCAAGTGGAAGGTTCTTCCGGATGGGGTATTCAACCAAGAACGGCTATAGGTCAGAAAGATAATTTAGATGTTTTAATGTTAGTAGTTGATGGCAGGCAATTAGGTCATAGCATTGGTACAACAGTTGGTGAATGTGCAGATATTATGGAAAGGTATGGAGCAGTTCAAGCCATTAATTTAGATGGAGGAGCCAGCTCAATAATGTATTATAACAATCATCCGGTTACAATACCAGCAATTCGATACGATGTTGGAAGATGGATTCCAAATATCATAATGGTTGAGAATCAATAACTAAATGGAGACGGGTGAACCATCCTTATTGACAAATGAACTGGTCAATGAGACCCGTCCGAGACCATTGAAAAAGTCTATTTTGTCATCCTGAATGTTAGTGAAGGATCTCATCTTTTGTTGAAAACATGAGATTCTTAGAGCAAGCTCTCAGAATGACAGCGAATAAATGTATAGTTTTTCAGTGACCTCGAACCGTCCCCTATGGACACCCTGCAAAATTTGCACCGTGCAAATTTTGCAGGGTGTTTTTTGTATGAAATTAGAAACAGATAATATTCTAAATGCTTATATATATTACAAAATAGAGGTTTTTAAGGATGCGAAAAGTTGGCTTATATTTTGCATAAATAATTAGTAAATATTGATAAATTTAGGCGAAAGGAGTGAAGGATGAAATCGTTGCCTAAGTTGTTGGAATTATAAGTATATTAAGTTATAACTAAAAGGAGGATATTATGAAATTTGAATTAATCGAAGGACTTACATCAATTAGTGTTGATTCAATAGTTACTTTGGCATTTGCAGCAATATTATTGTTATTAGGTTATTTTGTTAAGAACAAAGTTAAATTATTAGATAAATATTGTATTCCGGCTCCTGTAATCGGTGGATTCATATTTATGTTCATTACATGGATTGGCCATACGACCGGAACTTTTGCATTTAGTTTTGAAAATATATTCCAAAGTGCATTTATGCTGGCTTTCTTTACAACAGTAGGACTTGGCGCAAGTTATAAGCTGCTTGTTAAGGGCGGCAAATTACTTATTGTGTATTGGCTTGTTGCCGGTGTAGTATCAATATTGCAAAATATATTGGGTATTGCTATATCAAAGGTAATTGGATTAGAAGCTCCTTATGCCTTATTAGCTAGTGCTATTTCTATGATCGGCGGACACGGAGCTGCTCTTTCGTATGGAACTACATTCGGTGAAATGGGCTATGAAGCTGCACCCCTGGTTGGAGCAGCAGCAGCTACCTTTGGTCTAATATCAGCAGTTCTTATAGGTGGACCACTAGGAAGAAGACTTATTGTAAAGTATAACCTTAAGCCTGAGGAAGATTCAAGTTTTGACACCTCTGTTACAGATATAAATGCAAGTGCTGGTCATAAACTAAGTTCACTTGATATAATTAAAAATGTGGCTGCTGTTTTAGTATGCATGGCATTTGGTTCCATTATTGCAGGTTGGATCAGTAAATTGATAAATATGGGATTCCCAACTTATGTTGGTGCAATGTTTGTAGCTGTAATTCTCAGAAATATTAATGAGAAAGCAAATTTCTATAAATTCGACTTTAATTTGGTTGATGAAATTGGAAATGTAATGCTTAATTTATATCTATCACTCGCATTAATGACTTTAAAGCTCTGGGAGTTATCAGGATTAATAGGCGGAGTATTTATAGTTGTATTTGCACAAGTATTGCTGTTGGCATTGGTTGGTTATTTCGTAGTATTCAGAATTCTTGGAAAGAACTACGATGCTGCAGTTATGGTAGCAGGTCTTGCCGGACACGGATTAGGAGCCACTCCTTCAGCAATTGTAAATATGACAGCTGTTAATGAGAAATATGGTATGAGCAGAAAAGCAATGATGATTGTTCCAATAGTTGGAGCTTTCTTAGTAGACATTATTTATCAGCCACAGACAATTTGGTTTATTAAAACATTTGTGGAAAATTTAAAGTAATAAAGAGAGGTTATTATGAAAAGACTAATGGAATGTGTGCCAAACTTTAGCGAAGGAAGAGATGAAGCTTTAGTTGAAAAAATCATTGATGAGGCAAGAAAAATCGAAGGAATTACAATTTTAGATTACTCATCTGATAAGGACCACAACAGAACGGTTTTAACAATGATAGGATCACCAGAGAAAATTAAGGAAGCTGCAATTAATACAGCCAGAAAAGCAGCAGAACTGATTGACATGTCAAAACATGAAGGTGCTCACCCAAGAATGGGAGCCACAGATGTTATTCCATTTACTCCGGTTTCAAATGTTACTATCGCTGAGTGTATTGAAGCAGCAAAAGAAGTAGGAGCTGAGTTGGGAAGCTGGGGAATACCAGTATATCTTTATGAGGATGCATGCACAAAGGAAGATAGAAGAAATCTTGCTTCTGTAAGAAAAGGCCAATATGAAGGTTTCTTTGAAAAGATAAAAGACGAGAATTGGAAGCCGGACTTTGGTCCACAGGAAATGAATGCAAAAAGTGGTGCCACAGCAGTAGGAGCAAGAGTTCCGTTAGTGGCATTCAATATAAATCTGGATACTCCAAATGTAGAGATTGCAGATAAAATTGCCAAGAAAGTAAGACATTTGGGCGGTGGACTCAGATATGTAAAAGCTATAGGACTAAAGCTGGAAGAAAGAAATCAAACTCAAGTTTCAATGAATCTGGTAAACTATGAAAAATCAGCTGTATACCAGGCCTTTGAAATGGTAAAGATGGAAGCAAGAAGATATGGGGTAAATGTAGTTGGCAGTGAAGTAATTGGAACCATACCTATGAAAGCTCTTCTTGATGTTGCTGAGTATTATTTACAAATAGAAAACTTTGGCATGGATCAAATATTGGAAAAGAGATTGCTGGACGAACAATAAAATAGTAACGAAATTTTATTTGAATTATTCAACTTAAGGCTTGCATACTGCAAGCCTTAAGTATTAAATTAACATTAAAGATACTAGGAGAAAATTATGGATTACAAAAATGTATTAGAGCTTATTTTAGATACAGATGATGTTACAGTTGGAGGCGGAAGCGCCTCAGCCTTATCAGGAGCTTTAGCCTGCGGACTTATTGGCATGGTTTGTAAGTTGTCTACAAAAAAAGATTATGGAATATCTGCTGAAAGCCAGCTAGAGTATGCAAAGGAACTTGAGGAATTAAGAGAAAAGCTGCTGTCAGGGATAGTTGACGATGCCAATGCTTATGGAGTAATTATAGATGCATACAAGCTTCCAAAGGAAACTGAAGAAGAGAAAGAAATAAGAAAAAAAGCAATAGCTAATGCAGGAATAGTTGGGGCTGCCGCGCCTATGGAAAACGCAAAACTATGTCGAAGGGTTTACGATATTGGTTTTGAGCTCTCAGGCAAGACTAATCCCAACTGCAATTCTGACCTGGTAATAGGCACTGAGTTAGCAAGAGTTGGAACAAATGGCTGCATAATGAATATCGAAGCAAATCTTCCTCTGGTTAAGGATACAGAAAAGTTAGATGAATTTAACAAAACCATAAAGGAACTTAAAATAGATTAGGTTTTTCTTGTATTTAAAAGAAATTTAATATTGCTGAATTTGTGCTGCATAAATAAAGATACCTCTGTTGAATTGACAGAGGTATTATTCATATTAGAAAACCTTTTTCTAGAATTAAATAACTTACTATGGTAATATAGAATCAACTTATGTAACAGTTCGGAAGGGTATAAAATGATAAAAAAAACTGCAGTACTTATCTTATTGATATTTTTCATGAATATGCCTATAGCCTATGGCCTGGGAGAGGCTGAGGCCTTTAGAGTAGCAGGAGATATAAAATTTCCTCCTTATGAGTTTCTAGACAGCGACGGCATATACAAAGGATTTAATGTAGACCTGCTTAAAGCAATAAGTCTTGTTACCGGTATGGAGTTCGAATTTATACCGATGAAATGGGAAGATGCCTTTTATTCCATAGAAAGAGGTCAGGCAGATATTATCCAGGGAATGAAGGAATCTGACGACAGAAGAACCAGGTTTAACTTTACTGACTCTCTGTTGCTAAATTCTCAGTCTATTTTTGTAAGTGACAACAACTACTTAATTAATAGTAATTCTAATCTTGTAGGAAAAGTTGTTTCAGTGCAAAAGGAAGACATTGTATATTATGAGTTAAGCAAGATTAAGGATATTACAATAATTCAATACGATACCATGGAAGAAGCAGTTGCAGCCCTTCTTGATGGTAAAGTAGAAGCAATGGTTGGAAATACTCTTACCGTTAACTACATATGTAAGGAAAACAATTGGATCGATCAAATTAAAATAGTTGGGCAGACCCTCAATGAACAAAAGTATTCTATGGCGGTTTCAAAAAATAATCCACAATTGTTGAGAAAGCTCAATGAAGGATTAGATGAAATACGAAATAATGGGATGTACGATGCACTGCATAGAAAATGGTTTGGGACGCCCATAAAAAACTCAAGTAAAGAAATGGAAGGACAGATTATAATGCTTTTATTTTCTTTATTTGTACTTTTATTGATAATTCTTACGGTTCAATTGATTAACAGAAAGCTAAACAAAATAATTGAAGAAAAAACCAGAGAAGAAAAGATACTTATAAATGAGTTGAGAAATTATGACAAACTTCAATTTATGGATAAAATAATATCCTCTCTCGCTCATGAAATTAGAAACCCTTTAACATCTATAAAAATTTATACAACTCAAATGAAGAACAAGCTGGAAAACAAAGAATTCATGCTTGCAGCTGCAGAAGATATTCCGGAAGAGATTGATAGAATTGATGCCCTTATTAAAGAGTTTATGGAATATACTTCTCCAAGAAAACCACAAATTAAAGTACTAAATTTAAAAAACGAGTTGGAAAACACAATTAAATTCATTAAACTTCAAATTAAGGATATTTATGTAGATTTACAAATACCTGAGGATTTATATATTGAGTTTGATTCAAGTCACTTCAAACAAATTGTCATAAATATTATTTTGAATAGCAAGGATGCACTTTGTGGTATTGAGAATCCAAGCATAAAAATAAATGGATACAGTGATGGAACAAATGTTAATATTGAGTTTGCAGACAACGGATGTGGAATGGATGAAAAGTCCTTAATCTATATATTTGAACCATTTTATACTACAAAAGACAATGGAAATGGCGTAGGTATGTTTATTGTTAAAAAACTTGTTGAAGAAAATGGTGGAGAAATAGTTGCCAAAAATAATGAAAATACCAGCGGCTTAGTTGTATTACTAACAGTGAGGATGGGAGAAAAATGAAAACTAAAATATTGATAGTTGATGATGAAATCAAGATATTACGAGCGCTTAAGTTTTTACTGGAAGACAACTACAATGTATATACAAGTGACAATATTAATGATGCAAAAAGGATATTTGTTGAAGAAAAAATCAGTTTAGTATTGCTGGATTTAAGACTGTCAGAAGGCAGCGGACTTGCCCTTATGGATGAGTTGCTTGCCATTGACTTAAATGCAGTAATAATAATTATGACTGCCTACTCTACAATTGAGAATTCAATTAAAGCCATCAAATCTGGTGCTTATTATTTTATAACAAAACCAATTGATAACGACCAGCTTCTAATTTTGTTGAATACAGCATCTGAAACGCTGAACTTAAAGAAAGAGTTGGACTTGTTACAAGGACATTTGCGAAAAACACCTATAGGAGATTCAAAAGCAATCAGAGATATTAAAAGTGTAGTAGATAAAATAAAGAATACTGATGCAACAGTTCTCATAACAGGTGAAAGTGGCACCGGTAAAGAAATAATAGCTCAGACAATCCATAGCAGCAGCAACAGAGCAGGTAAACCATTCATAGCAATAAATTGTGCTGCAATGCCAAATGAGCTTTTAGAAAGCGAATTGTTTGGTTATAAAAAAGGATCATTTACAGGGGCTACAAAAGATGATATCGGTTTAATCAGAAAAGCTGAAAATGGAACTCTATTTCTGGATGAAATAGGAGAAATGAATATTAAACTGCAATCTAAACTACTTAGGTTTATTCAAGAGAAAGAAATTAGGCAAATAGGAGATGAGAAGAATTACCCTGTAGATGTTAGAATTATCTGTTCAACAAACCGCAATTTAAAAGAAGAGATTAAGTCAGGAAATTTCAGAGAAGATCTGTACTACAGAATTAATGTAATAAACATTGTTGCTCCTCCTCTCAGAGAAAGAATTGAAGATCTTGATTTGTTGGTTCCTCACTTCATTGATAAGTACAGGATATCATATAACAAAGGAGTTAAGGGCATAACAGATGATGCTATGAATCAGCTTAAGAACTATGATTATGTAGGAAATGTCAGAGAACTTGAAAATATTATTCAAAGAGCAGTCTTATTGTGCGGAGATGAATACATTGGTGTTGATTCTTTGAATCTAAACAATCCAAAGATGATAAGAAAAAATAATGATATTAGTGATAATTATATAAAAATTTATGAAGGAGAAACGTTAGAAGATATTGAGAAAAAGACCATTGAATTTGCCTTAAAAAATAACGGACAAAACAGAAGATGGACTGCTGACAGCCTTGGAATAAGTGAAAGATCTCTAAGATATAAAATTAAGGAATACAAATTATAACCATAGGGGACGGTTCTTGGCGGTAAATGTACGAGTGATCCTCACCCTATGGTAATCCTACGCTGAAGTTGGTGAAATATTTTGTATTTCCCTAAGAATAGCTGCAATAGTATCAAGTTTATCAAATGAAACACCTGAAAGACATAGGCGAACCGCTCGGGATGGTATATCAAAAGCTGTTGTACCTTGCTCAGAAGCACAATATGTATTCAGGTAGCAATCTGCTGACGGATTTATAAGAATCTCCTGCTGCTTCAGTCTTTCTTCTAACATAAGCGCAGTTATTCCCTTGGGTAGTATCAGCCATACGAAGATGCCGTGATCTGGCACGTGCCAGTATAGATTTGACGGAGCAAGTGATTCCATGATTCGTCTTGCGAATTTTAGCTTCCTTTCATAGACCCGCCTGATGTTGAGAGTGTGCTTGACATACATGCCGGACTGAATGTAAAGCTGCAGAGCTGCTTGAGGGAGCTGGGATGTATTGATGTCCATGAGTTGTTTCAACTGCATTATCTCATGTGCAAGATTCTCAGGCAGGACGGCAGCTCCAATGCGGATTCCCGGCATGAAAGTTTTGGAAAAACTGCGGATATAGATGGTGCTCTTGTTTGTGTCATAGTAGTGGATGGGAAGAGAGTTCTTTTTTGACCCCAGGTCGAAAAGGTAGTCGTCTTCGATGATGCGAATACTATAACGTTGGGATAGGTCTGCAACATGACGCTTGGTGATTTCATCCAGAGAGAATCCTGTTGGATTCTGATGTCTTGGAACAATGTAGAAAGCATTTATATCACCTGATTTAAAGAGTTTTTCAAGCTGCCTGAAGTCATATCCGTCTTTTGAACGTGGGATACCTACCATGGGTATTCCCAGACGACCGGCCAATTCAAGAACCAACCCGTATGTTGGTACTTCAACAAGAAGTTTACCTGGACGGTTTCTGAATATAGCCTGAAAAGCGAGAGAAATGGCTTGTTGAGCTCCGGAAGTTATGAGTATGCGTTCAGCTGTGGCATAGATTCCGTCCTTCTCAAACATTTTTTTTAGTTCTTGGCGCAGCGGCAGATAGCCGCTGCTGCATTCATAATTAAACAATTCTTCATGATTCCGATCGACTGCGGTGTTGATTACGTGGGTGAACTCTCTATAAGGTATGAGGTTTTTCTCAAGTCTGACAGTCTTAAAATCCACAATGACGCTGGAAGTTGCAGGTTCCATTTGTTTACGTATAAGGTAGAATCCTCCGCAGGGAATGGAATAGACCAGATGTGATTTCTCCAGTTCTTCGTAGGCTCTGTTGACAGTTATTTTGTTGATGCCAAGATCTTCAGCAAGTTTTCGACAACTGGGAAGACGCTGCCCTTGAAGAATTTTGCCTCTTTCAATTTCCTTGAGTATGTGGTCGATGACCAGTTGTTTCTTGCTCATAATGCCTCCAATGTGAATAAAAAACTATAATTGTACTAGTACAGTTTGTTAATGTCGGAATTGAACTATTATAATATCCATTATATACTAATATTGATATAAAACAAGTTTAAATTCGAATTTGGGAGGCATGTAATATGAAACTTTTTGTAAGGCCGGAATGGCCTATCACAGCTATCCGAAGCGGAGGAACAAAGGTAATGACAAAGGAATACGGTGAATTGGTTGATATGGAATCCGGATGCTGGGCGTCAGTCCTCGGACACAATCACCCCGATGTGGTTAAGGTTATCCATGAGCAGGTGGATACTTTATTTCATACCCATCAGTACTTTGAAACTGAGCAACCTGCAAAACTTGTTGAGGAGTTGACTGAGGCAGCTAATTTATACACAAAATACAGCGGTTGTTTCCTATCATCCGGAAGCGAGGCGGTGTCTTTGGCTGTAATGCTTTCTGAGCTTCTTACGGGCAGAAGAAAAAAGCTCAGCATGAATATCTCTTACCTCGGAGCCTGTGCTGATTTAAGACACCCAAGGGACAGCATGTACTGGGATGATATCGATGTGACAGAATGTTTGAGGTGTGGAGCGGATTATTCAGGAGTGAAATGCGATAACATCAGTGATACTGATGAAAACTTGGAAGATAAAGGGAGAGACTGTTCATCATGCGGACGCTACAACCATTTGGATTTCAGCCGGTATGCTTCCTTCGTGTTTGAACCCGGCAATTCAGGAGGTATGGTTCTTCTACCGCCTGAAAGACTGGTGAACTTTCTTGCCAGAAAAGTTCGGTCTGCAGGAGGTCTGTTGGTGGTGAATGAGGTAACCACGGGATTCGGCCGGACCGGTAAATGGTTTGGGTTTCAGCACTACGGATTTTTGAACAACGAGACAGGTGCGCCGGATTTCATAGCCCTTGGCAAAGGTCTTGGCAATGGATATCCTATAAGTGCTGTCTTGGCCAGGGAGAGTCTGGCAGTGGCTGCTGAGAAGACTGGATTCAGGTATGTTCAATCCCATATTGATGATCCAATGGGTTGCAGAATTGCCAGAGAAGTTGTCAGCGTCATGGCAAAGGGTAGCTGGGTGTTGAAAGGATCCGAGATGGGGGAATACCTAAGACTAAGACTGGCAGATATAGCTGCAGGAAATAAGCTCATCAAGGAAATTCGCGGAAGAGGCATGATGAATGTGGTAATGCTGGAAAGTGGAGTAAGTGCCGGTGCAGTATTTAAAGGTCTTCTTGAAAGAGGGTACTTCTGCGGTTACTCAGAACAACTTAGATTCATACATCTGTATGCACCGTTGATTATCAGCCGGGAAGATGTGGATGGTTTCTGCAGTGCATTTGAACAGGTACTGAACATTGAAGACTGGACATAAGACATAGGGGACAGTTCTTGGCGGCAAATGGACAGAGAGAACTGTCCCCTTTTTCTTATTTTTACATTATTTTTTAAATTAGGTATTGACATAAAGTTAACTTCATCCTTTATTATATATAGGTAAAACATTTAAACCTGTGCTGGAATTAAGCCATAGAAGACAGACGTTTCTTGTATAAGGATTTTAGGTCGGGTAAAAATATTTATAACTTAATATGATGAAGATAATTCAGGAGGAATTAAACGTGAGTAAAGTATACTTTATTAAAAATACAGGATCTGATTACGACAAGCTTGGAAAAGATGCTTTGGAATTATTAAAAAAAATAGTGTCAGAAACAGATCACAGCTTTGAAAAGGAAGTGCCAATAAAAGTTCATTTTGGCGAAAAAGGAAATAAGACTTTCATACCACCAAAATGCTATGAAGCCACAATAAATTATCTGAAAGAACAGGGAGTATCTCCGTCATATATCGAAACCAATGTCCTTTACAGAGGATCAAGGACCACAACGGAACTTCATCTTGAAACAGCAAAATCCCATGGCTTTACGCAGATTCCCATTATAATTGCAGATGGAGACATTGGAACTGAATACAATGAAATAGAAATAAACAAAGAGTATCTTAAAACATGTAAAATAGGTAAAGAATACGGAAAGTACAATCAATTTATTGTTATGAGCCATTTCAAGGGACATGTAGCAGCAGGATTCGGCGGTAGTATAAAGCAGCTTGCTATGGGTTTTGCATCAAGAGCAGGAAAACTTGAGCAGCATTCAGGCATATCTCCTGTGGTAGATGACAAAAAACTGTGTGGCATGCGGTATTTGTATGAAAAAATGCAACTACGGCGCTATCCAGGTTTCAGATTATGCAGTTATAGATGCGAGTAAATGTGTTGGATGTGCTGGATGCATAGCAGTTTGTCCTAAAGGGGTAATTGAAAACACATGGGGCGGATCTCATTTTCTTGAGAAACTTTCAGAATATGCTTATGGTGCCTCAAAAGACAAGGACATCATATACATATCATTTGTTCACAATATTACAAAGGAATGCGACTGCGCCGGAACACACATGAAACCAATTGCAGACAACATAGGCATTGTTGCAGGAAAAGATCCTGTTGCCATGGATGCTGCATGCCTGGACCTGGTTCAGAAAAACAGCGGGAAAAAACTTTTCGAAAAAGGCAGAGCATCACTCATACATGCAGAAAAAATAGGATTGGGATCAATGGAGTATGAAATTATTGAAATATAATATATAAACTTAAAGTGAACATCTGCTAAACAACACCCTTATAAGGGTGTTGTTTTTAATCCTTAATTTCTTTAAACAATTCGTAAGCTTTATTTCTTGCTTCCTTCAATACTTCATCGCCTAACTGGGTTATCTTGTAGTACTTTCTGACTTTTCCTTCAATTATTCTTTCTTCTTTTTCAAGGAGCCCGCTGGATTCCATATTGTGAAGAATGGGATATAAAGTGCCCGGACTCATATTATATCCATGCTCGCTAAGTTCTTCTATCATCCAGCTCCCATAGAAAGGTTCTTTCTTTGCGTGATGTAGAATATGAATCTGTATAAAACCCAGGAAAAATTTCCTTAAAATTTTGTCTTGCATTTATAGTTACCTCTATTGTATAATTTGTTATATCGAAATTCGATATTGAATAGTGATATTGATTAATGATTATCATATCACTAAATGTTATATAATTCAAGTGACATATTTTCTTATTATATTTAAATGAAAGAAGAATTATTTTGGTTATAAAGAGGTATGAAACAGTATGTGAAAGGATGATTTTATGAAAAAAGACAATATTTCAGATAATATAAATAAAGTAAGATGGAGAACATTTCTAAAGGATGTTTTCATTTGCTCATTGGGCGCTTATGGAGGTCCCGAAGCACATTATGGAGTTTTTACAGACCAATTGGTTATTAAGAAAAATTATTTAACTGAAGAAGAACTGGTAGAACTCATTGCATTAACGGGAATTTTACCTGGTCCAAGCAGCACTCAAACACTTGTAGCCATTGGATACAAAGTTGGAGGCCCTGTGTTGGCGCTTCTGACCATGTTGGTATGGGCACTTCCGGTGTTAACATTGATGACGTTGTTATCATTTTTAAGTCAATTTTTAGGAAATGTAAATGTATCTCAGGATGTACTTCGTTATGTTGGTCCTATGGCTGTTGGATTCATTATTGTAGCTGCATATCGCATAGGGCGAAAAGTAGTAACAGATAAAATTACTTTGATATTGCTGCTGATGGGCGGCATAACAACTTACTTTATTCGGGAACCCTGGATATATCCATTGGTTTTAATTATAGGCGGAGCAGTAAGTGTTGTTACATCAAAGGAAAATAATCTATGGAATCATGTGAAATTAAGTCCTCCATGGGGATATCTCATGGCCTTTGCATTTTTTACTATTGGAAGTATTTTATTGACTTTAACTTGGGATAACAAGATTGTGCATTTATTTGAAAGCTTTTACCGATATGGATACCTGGTTATTGGCGGCGGGCAGGTAGTGGTGCCCCTCATGTACAGTGAGTTGGTGGAAGTGAATCAATATATGACCAACCAAGAGTTTTTGACTGGCTTTGGCCTTGTACAAGGACTGCCGGGACCAATGTTCAGCTTCAGTGCTTATGCAGGCGGAATGGCTGCACGTGGAGGAAGCGTGTTTACACAAATACTGGGTGCTGTTGCAGGCGGCATTGCTATATTTTTGCCGGGGCTATTACTCATTTATTTCATTTATCCAATATGGGAAAATTTAAAGAAGATAAAAGGAATAAAAATATCATTGAGAGGTATTACTGCTGTTGCCGGTGGTCTTATCACAGTATCTGCAATAATTTTAATGCAAAAAAGCGGCTTTATTATTGACAATATAATTGTAATGCTTGTTACAGTAGCACTTTTAATCACGAAAAAGGTACCAGCGCCTTTGATAGTGGCAGCTGCTTTGGCTGCAGGTTTTATATTCTAAGAAGCATAATGCAGTTACCATGGAGGTAACTGCATTGAAATTTTTCCAGATATTAATGATAAAATTAGAAAAATATGATATGATTGGATTATGTCAACAGGAGAATGGTCTCCTATAAACATATTGGAGGTCTTGTGAGAATAAATATAACAGATGAAGCTTTCAGAGAATTGAACAGGATAGATATAAAAAACATAAGAATCTTATATCACGGTCAGGGCTGTGGAGGGCCGGTTTTAAGCATGACATCAGGATTGCCGGATTTGGAAGAGGAGACAATAATTCTAAAGGACTTTTCATTTTTTCTGAAGAAGGAACTGATTGATAAGTATAAAATTTTAGACATAGATTATTCCAACGCAGACGGTTTTTCTGTCGATGCGGATAACAGCGGCGGCTGCATTCGCTGCAATGGATGTTGGTTAAATACAATATACACCAATTTATAGCCATAGGGTACTTTCAGAATCAAAAAGTGGACAAAGAGAACCGTCCCCTATGGAAGAGGGAGGAGCTATATGAAAATATCACGGGAATGCATTCACTGTCTTGCCAGACAAGCTGTTGAAATAGCTGAAGAAGCTACAAGCAGTGCAGCAATGCAGGAAGAAATAATTAAAAAGTCATTGCAAGAATTAGGACAACTAGATTTCAATGAAACAGCACCTGAAATAGGTTTCAGGATGCATCAACATTCAAAAAAAATTACCGGCATTGTTGATCCATATAAAAGATTAAAAGAACAGTATAATGAAGTTGCTCAAGAGATATACGAGAAAATTACTGAGGAAAAATGGCTTATAAGGACTGAAGATCCCTTTGATATGGCTTGCCGTCTGGCTATAGCCGGTAACATAATTGATTTTTCAGTAGGACTGAAATTAGAGCCTTCTGATGTTGTTAAGTCGGTTGAAGACAGTATAAAACATGATATTTTTGGAACAGGAACTATAGCATTACGAAAAGCAGTAGAAAAGGCAGATAATATTATGTATATTGCTGACAATGCCGGTGAAATCATTTTTGATAAGTTTTTGTTAATGAATCTTCCGGCAAACAAGGTAACTTATGTAGTTAAGGGAGGTCCAATAGTAAATGATGCAACTATGGATGATGCAATAAGTACAGGCGTTGTAGACTTAGTAAGAGTTATTGACAATGGGCATGCTGCACAGGGTACCATATTGAAAAATTGCTCAAGTGCATTTATATCTGAATTTAATAAAGCAGATCTTGTTATAAGCAAAGGACAGGCCAACTTCGAAACATTGAGCGATGTTAAAGATAAGAATATATTTTATCTGTTGCGGGCTAAATGCATTTCAGTTGCTTCTGCTCTAGGCTGCAAACGGATGGACTATGTGCTTACTAATTACTAGAATATGTTATTTACATAAAGTATAGGTAGCCTCTTCTCATAAATGAGATGAGGCTGTTTTTATTATAAGCGCCTGAGGTATTAGTATAATTTCTGAATTTTTTTAAGTAAAAATAAGAAATTTATAATTTAAATAAATATATTTTGGGTATAAGACTATATAATATTAAAAAGGAGTGATGCTATGAAAGCTATGGTAATTAATAAGTTCGGAGGACCTGAAGTTTTTGAGCTAGCGGATATACCAAAACCGGAAGTAAAACCGGGATATGTACTGGTAAGGGTAATTGCAAGCAGCCTCAATCCATTTGAAATAAAGCTAAGATCAGGGCTTTTGCCAGAGTTCATGCCGCCTTTTCCTGCAATATTGAATTCCGATGTTTCAGGAGTTGTGGTAGCAGTTGGCGAAAACGTTGAAGTGTTGAAACCAGGCGATGAAGTTTACGGATTTATTGGCGGCATGACTGATGAGAATGGCGTGTTGGCAGAATATGCTTTAGTAGATGAAGAGCTTTTATGCAAAAAACCAAGCAACATAGATTTTAAAACAGCAGCATTGTTTCCTTTGGTTGGAATCTCAGCATACAAAGCTATTATTGAAAACTCACGATTAAAACCAGGTGATAAGGTTTTAATCCATGGGGCAGGCGGAGGCGTTGGTCACATAGCTGTTCAATTTGCTAAAATGTTGAATGCTGAAGTTTATGCCACAGTTTCAAATGATGAAAAAGCAGAAATAGCAGAACATCTTGGTGCAGACTATGTAATTAACTATAAAACTACTGATGTTGAAGAATATTTAAACAAGTATACAGACGGTAAGGGATTTGATGTGGTTTTTGATACGATAGGTGCAGATAACCTGATAAACAGTTTTAAGGCAGCTAAAGTTGAAGGGCTTGTTTTGACTACCAACTCAAGGGTTGCATTGGACTTGACACTGGTACACCACAAGTCACTGACATTAAAAACTATATTCATAGTCCTGCCAATTTTAAAGAAAACCGACAGAAGTGAAATAGGCAATATTTTAAATGAAATGAAAAAGATGATAGAAACAGGAAATTTAACAATTTACAGAGACAAAACCGAATTCAACTTTTCTGAAATAATCAATGCCCACAAATACTATGAGGCAGGTGGAACAACTGCCAAAATAGCATTAATCAATGACTTAATATAATGCTATTAAATGGTAAATTATTATCAAACTTTTGGATAATTAGAACTTAAGCAGAGGCTTTATATTTGCATTCTGCCCCAGAATTTCTGTGCCATTAAACCCAAAGCCAACAATCAGCTTTGGGTTTACATTTTGTCAAGTTTAAAAAATAGATACACAAAGTAAAATAGGATTCTTTTTGTGATAGAAATGCTGCCAATTTTATAGTATAATATAATAAATATTATGAAAATAAAGAATACTAACGCAATGAGTAATATGTTTGTTTAGCCATAAGAAAGATAATATTTAATAAATACGGAGGAAACTTATGAAATGGAATGAATTATTCGATGAACATCTGACTCCTTCAAGCAAAGACATAAAAGATTATATAGGTTCTGCAGAAGAAAACTGGAATAATCTTACTGAACACATTGAAAATACATATGCTGCTAAGCCTAAAACGGAATACAGCAGATGTTCTTTACAGCCGGGATGGAATGTAAAATACAAAAAGGGCGGCAAGTCTCTTTGCACATTGTATCCTATGGAGGACTATTTTATTGCCATGGTGGTAATTGGACCTAAAGAACAAGATGAAGCGGAAGCTGCCATGGAAGCAGGAGTATTCTCAACCTATGTGGAAGAACTATACAGAAAAACTTCCGGTTCTGCCATGGGAAGCTGGTTGATGATTGAAGTTAAGGATGGTTCAGTTCTCAATGACATAAAAGTTTTAATGAACATGAGAGTAAAAGCAAAAAATGTTAATTGACAATTAACATATAAAAATGCTCGTTTATGATATTTCTAATATAATTAAAAGAGGAAAGGAAGTCTTAATGTGGATAAGTTATTAGTTGACGAAAAGGACATTACACTCTTGAAAGAAAGTGAAATGTTGCACGGTTCTTATCAGGAGATGGTGGAAATGCGGCTATTGTACAATGCAGCAATTAAGCAAATCTCTACTAAACTTGAAATTTTAAATGAAGAGTTTAATGTAAAGAACGCGAGAAATCCCATACACCATGTGGAAGCAAGACTGAAATCTCCTCAAAGTATTATAAAAAAGCTTAATCTGAAAAGTATGGACATAAGTATAACATCTGCAAAACAACTTAACGACATTGCAGGTATAAGGGTGGTATGCGGCTATCTTGACGATGTTTACAACATTGCAGAAATGCTTTTGATGCAGACTGATATTAAGCTTGTCAAGTATCAGGATTACATAAAAGAACCAAACTTCAATGGTTACCGCAGTCTTCATCTTGATATAGAAGTGCCGGTTTTCCTGTCTGATCACATTGAGAATGTAATTGTGGAGGTTCAAATACGCACTGTTGCTCAGGATTTCTGGGCCAGCCTTGAACATGACATCAGATATAAATCTGATAAGTATATTCCACAGGATATTTGCGATGATATGCTGCAGTCAGCCAATGAAATAGCAGAAATTGATCTGAAGATGCAGGAAACATTCAAGAAAATTCAAAATATATAAGTACGACTCCCTTATGTCTTTAGCTAAGGGAATTTTTTTCATTGAAAGTATCGTAATATTAATGTAGAATAATTTCAGTGTTTTAATTTTATAAAAATACATTTAAAGTTTTGTGACTGACAATAAATGATGAGAAATAAGGAGTATATATGAAAAAAAGAATACTGTTAAGTATGCTGTTCTTGATTAACTTGTTAATATTAACATCATGCAGCCTGCAGCCTGAGAATGAGAAACTGCTGGATCCTGAAAACCCAATTACAGTATCAGTATGGAATTATTATAATGGATCTGTAAAAGATAAATTTGATTTGCTTGTTACTGAATTTAATGACACGGTGGGAGCAGACATGGGAATAGTTGTAGAAGCTCAAAGCTATGGAGATGTCAACAAGCTCGCAGATGCCGTCTTTGACTCTGCTAACAAGGAAATAGGTGCAATGCCCATGCCTGATATTTTTGCAGCTTATCCGGATAATGCTTTTCGCATCAATAAGGTTTCCGAGTTAATAAATTTAAAAGAATATTTTTCAGAGGATGAATTGGGAGAAATAAGAGAAGAATTTCTCACTGAAGGAATGTTTGACGGCCAGCAGTCGTTAAAAATACTTCCTATAGCCAAATCAACGGAAAACCTTTATATTAACAAGACATACTGGGATGAATTTTCTGCTAAGACTGGAGCAAGTTTAGAAGACCTTGCCACCTGGGAAGGACTGGCAAAGACTGCAGAAGAGTACTATAAGTATTCAGGAAATGCATTTTTCGGAATCGATGGAAATGCTAATTATATGCTTGTTTCTGCCATGCAGCTTGGTGAAGAGTTGTTTGTTGTTAATGGTGATAATATAAGACTCAACTTTAGTCAAGAAACTGCCTATAGAATATGGGTTAATTATTATGTTCCTTATATAAACGGACACTTTGCAAAATCAGGTAGATTCAGCTCAGATGATGCGAGGACAGGGCTTGTGGCAGCATATGTAGGTTCAACAGCCGGAGCATCTTATTTTCCATCAGAAGTAGCAATAGGAGATGATTATGTTACTGTTGATGTAATAACGCTTCCATATCCTTATTTCAATGGATCAAATGCATATGCCGTTCAGCAGGGAGCTGGAATGTGCGTTTCTAAAAGTGATGTTGCTCATGAATATGCAGCGTCTGTCTTTTTGAAATGGTTTATAGATTTTCCTCAGAATACTGAATTTGCATTATCTACAGCATACCTGCCCGTAAAATCACAAGCGTTAGATTCAGATTCCATAATAGCAGAGATGGACAATGAAAACATATCAAATTCTGCTGTGAAAAAATCTATTGTAACTACTATAGACATGCTTAAAACCCATTCCTTGTATGGAATTAGACCTTTTGAAGGAAGCTATGAAATAAGAGGCATTATTGAAACTAATCTTTTTGATCGTGTAAAGAGTGACCTGGAAATTCTTAACCAAAGGGTGGAAAGCGGTGAAAATCGACTCGATGTAATCAATGACCTTAGCTCCAGGGAACAGTTTTATAAATGGTATCAGGAGTTTACAGTTGAAATACAATCAGTTTTAAAAAAGTGAGAGGTTTTGATGAAATTTATTAGTATGGATAGAAAATCAGTTGCATTCCGACTGACAAAATTAATTGTTATAATAATTATGGGACAGGCTGCCATGCTGTCACTGTTCTTAATATTCGGAGGAGTAATAAGCCAGGCAGAGCAAAATGCATTCACCTCTTTTTCTAAAAAGGTAGCGAACCGCAAGGAGTATTTGCAGCGAGAAATGAAGTATTACTGGACTAATATGAATCCATATATTGGACAAATATCAGAGCAATACGGTGATGGTGAAGAATCTGAACAATTTTTTGATGAAATTTGTGAACCACTCATAGCAATGTTAAGAACAACTCAGACAACTGGAGTATTTGTGATTTTAGAAAATAGTGATAATGAAAAAGATGCTCTTTACATAAGAGACTATGATCCTATCCTGAATGATTATGATAACAAAGACTTGTATTTAATATATGGCCCATCCGGTATAGCTAATAACCTTCAGATTCCGCTGGACCAAATTTGGAAAAGCAGAATGAATTTAAGCACAATGGACTCGGATTTTTATGATAAACCAATAAGCAAGGCAGGATTATCATCAGAAGCAAGTTTTTTGGGGTATTGGAGTATTCCGTTCAGGCTGTCCCCTGACAATATATCAATCATTACTTATACCATGCCGTTATTTGACAAAAATAATAAATTAATAGGTATCATCGGAGTGGAAATATCGGAACAATACCTGACTAAATTTTTGCCTGCTACTGATTTGCAGAATAAAGACTCCTATGGATACATGCTTGGATATGAGCAGCCTGACAAGGAAGGAATTGAAGCAATTTTACTTACAAAGGAAATTCAAAAAAGAATAACAAAGGTAGGAGACACTCTGGAGTATATGGGTGCAGATCAAGAAAATTCTGTTTTTTTGCTTAAAAACAGCTATATTAAAGGAAAAACTTATATTTCAATAGAAAACCTGGGGCTATACAGAAACAATACACCATTTCAGCAACACCAATGGTATCTTATTGGCATAATGGGTGAGAACCATCTGTTAAATTATGTATTGAAAATTAAGTATATACTTTTTGAATCTCTCATTGCTTCAGTTATTATAGGAATAATTTTTGGCTATATAGAAAGCCATAAATTTACAAAACCCATTATAGAAGTGGCAAAAAAAGTAAAGGGAACAAACTCAGCGAAAGTTATAGAACTTGAAGACACAGGACTTACAGAAGTCGATGATCTTTTAAATGCAATACAGACCACAAGCAATATGTTGCTGGAAACATCAGGTAAAATGTCAAATATAATAGAAATGATGGGGCTCCCTCTTGGAGTCTTTGAATATGATGACGATAAAAATAACGTATTTGTTACTGATCGGCTTTCAAAGCTGTTGTCGCTTGATGAAAAAGAAACTGAAGACGTTATAAGTAACAAAAATTTGTTCATAGCCATGATACAAGAACTGCTGAGCAAGCCAGAAGATGAGGAAGAAGATATCTATCATGCAGGACATAACCCTGAAAAATGGCTGAAAATCAAATTTACAAAGCGAGATAAAATTACAATTGGAATAGTAATAGATGTAACTGATGACATGTCAGAAAAAAAGAAAATAATGGCTGATAGGGATATTGATCCGCTCACAGGCATTTACAATAGAAAAGCTATGCAGATGCATATGGAAGATGCAATTTTGAAAAGAAACATAAATATGATTTCTGCTATTGTTATGTTTGACCTGGATAATTTGAAGACCATAAATGATACCTATGGGCACAAATGGGGAGATATTTATATCAAACATGTTGTTAAACACCTTTCTGCTGTGTGCAAAAACCAGGTTCTAGGAAGACGTTCCGGTGATGAGTTTAGTATATTGATTTACAATTATGATTCAAAAGAACAAATAAGAATGTGCATTGATGAATTTTATCAAAAACTTCATAACGATAAGATTATATTTCCGGACGGAACTGCTAAACATGCTGCAGTCTCTGCAGGACTGGTATGGATAGAACAGAAGGCCCCACATTTTGATGAATATCTTCAAAAAGCAGATGATTTGATGTATGATGCAAAAAGGAATAATAAGGGACATTTCTGTGAAACAATAAATTAAAAATGAAATTACATAATTTATTTCAACAAGAACAAACTGAAGAAACGAGGAATGTGTAATCCAATTGTAGGATTTTTCATGATGAGAAAAAATATGGCAGAAGTAAACATAAGAGTTATACTTCTGCCGATTGTGCTATTCCAGCTTTACGATGTTCATTTAAAATTAGTTAGTGTTACAAATCATGCTTTTATAGCCCATCTGAGCTTGGCAGAACGAGCACGAGGATTTGAATTGCATTCTTCAGCCGATGGTTTAATAACATTGGGAGCTATTTCACTGTACAAGCCTTCACGGTATAAATACTGGAATGATTTTTTAACCAAACGGTCTTCTCCTGAATGAAATGAAAGTATGGCAACCCGACCGCCTTTAGCAAGTACAGATGGAAGCTTTTCTAAAAATTCATACAGCACTTCAAATTCACTGTTTACATCAATTCTCAAAGCCTGGAAACATCTTTGACAGGCCTTTTTTATTTCATCTTTGCGATTTTTCTCCGGAATAAAATTAAGGGCCTCTTTAATAATTTGCTGAAGATGAGTTGTTGTTGATATTTCTTTTCCTTTTCTTATTTCAGAAATTATAGCACGGGCAATCACTGCTGCATTAGGTTCATCAGCATTTTCAATGAGCATTCCTTCTAATTCATCCTGTGAAATAGTTTTTAAACGTTCTGCTGCAGAGATACCTTTATCAGGATTCAGGCGCAAGTCAAGTGGACCTTCTGTCTTAAAAGAAAACCCTCTGTCAGGATTATCTATCTGCATTGAAGATACACCCAAATCTGCTAATATAAAATCAAGGGGTCCTGATTCCAAAAAAATTTCATCTATTTGTGAAAAGTTCATATGCCTAATTGTTAATATTTCAGGACCATAGCCAAGTCGTTCTAAGCGCTCTCTTGTGCGTGGCAATTCAATAGGATCTACATCAGTTGCATACAGGTGCCCTTTTGAATCCAGGCATTTTAGCATTTCTGATGAGTGCCCTCCATAACCAAGAGTTGCATCTAATCCGGTTTGACCGGGGGTAATTTGAAGGAAATCCAATATTTCCTTAACACAAATTGAACGGTGCATGCCCGCGGGGGTATTGCCTTTTTTGATTATCTTTTCTACATCTTCAGCATATTTTTCAGGTTGATGCTCCTTGTATTTTTCATTGAATGATTTTGGATGGGTTCCCTTATATCTAACGCGTCTTTTATGTTTTTGTTCTTGATTATCCATTTTATAACCATGGAAATTTTGAACGTATGAATTCAAAATCAGATGATGTTTGAAAACAATGGTTCAAGATCCCTCTGCCTTTTTATTGTTTTATTTTTAAATATAATACCAAATACAATTTATAAAAGCAAATTATTATCATAAATACTAACTGTTTTTATCTGCCATTAAAAATGTGATATAATAAATAATAATCTGTTAATGAATGCAATTTAACACAACAAGAACGGTCAAGAATTTTTTTCTTCTTTGTGATAATCTTTTAATATCGGAGGCGAACATGGATAAAACAAATTCAATGCGTATAGTTCAAATGCTTCAGGATTATATTGAGGAAAATTTGCAAAATTCAATCACATTAAAGCAATTGGCTGATTATTCAAATTATTCTCCCTGGCATATTGGTCACATGTTTAAAGAGGTAGTAGGTAAAAGTCCATATGAATATATTCGTTTGAGAAGATTAACAATGGCAGCTCTTGTAATGAGGGATGAAAACAAAAAAGTGATAGATGTCGCACTTGATTTTGTTTTTGACAGCCAGGAAGGTTTTACAAGGGCATTTACTAAGGAATTTGGAATTTCTCCATATAAGTACCACAAACAGACGCCGCCGATTAAACTTTTTATGCCAAATAAAGTATATGATACTTTCAAGGCAATGAATTATATTTATCAAAATGAAGGAAGGATTGGTGAGGTTATGAAAACAGTATTTGTTCAGATTATTGAAAGACCTGAGAGGAAATGTTTGATAAAAAGAGGAATAAAGGCAACAGAATACTTTGAATATTGTGAAGAAGTAGGATGTGATATCTGGAATGTTCTTACAAGTGTTAATGAAGCACTTTATGAACCTATTGGCATGTGGATGCCTGAAAACTTAAGAAATAACGCATCAGAATATGTCCAGGGTGTAGAGTTGCCACTGGATTACAACAAAACAATACCTGACGGATATGAACTTATTGTGCTGCCTCCATGCACCATGATGATATTCCAGGGAGAACCTTATGATGATGAAAAATTCTCAGTTGCAATCGATGAAGTATGGAAACACATTGATAAATTCAATCCGGAATTGTACGGATATAAATGGGCACCTGAAAATGGACCGAGATTTCAATTGGCACCAATGGGATACAGAGGGTATATAGAAGCAAGACCAGTTCAAAAGTGTTAGTGATAACAATAAAAAAATAAAATTCTATGATTAATTAAGATAAGAATGGAAGCATGATGGAATATTGCTTCCATTTTTTAATGCTGTAAAATAGATTCCGTATCAACGACCAGAATTTTGTGGTATAATAAATTGCTGTAGTAAAAAATTTAATACATAAGTAAGGGGGTTACAATGAATTATAGAAATGCTACATTAAATGACATCCCGGGTATTGCAGAATTGCAGCAAAAATATCACATGCTGACAATAAGTGATGAGGACAAAAAAGATGGATTTGTCACCACTTTGTTTACAGAAGAACAATTCAAGGAACTTATTGAAAAAGAAAATGGGGTAGCTATTGCATGTGATGATGACAAAATAATTGCCTATGTCATGGCGGCTTCATGGCAGTTTTGGTCGAAATGGCCCCTTTTTCAGCATATGATAAAGGATTTGCCGTATACAGAATACTTAGGACAGGTTCTTTCTGTTGAAAATTCTTATCAATATGGACCCATATGCATTCACAAGGATTATCGAGGAACTGATGTTCTGCCGAATGTTTTCGAATTTTCAAGAACACAAATGAATAAAAGATTTCCAATATTGATTACATTTATAAATAAGATTAATCACAGATCTTATAATGCTCACACAAATAAGCTTGGTCTGGATGTAATCAAAATCTTTGAATTTAATAACAATCAATATTATGAACTTGGATATGATACATCAAGAAAAACAAAAGGGTCTGAAATATAATAAATGACCATTTAAGATAGCTTTGAAATAAAAATGTTATGAAAAAATATGACTCAGACTGAT